>DASWLB010000291.1:0-3951 GCA_036396315.1 Alphaproteobacteria bacterium | reverse complement strand
CCGGAGGGGTGGCCGAGCGGTCGAAGGCGGCGGTTTGCTAAACCGTTATACGGTTAACAGCCGTATCGTGGGTTCGAATCCCATCCCCTCCGCCACCCTACGCCTTCGGCTTCGGGTGGCAGGCCCCCCTGGCCTGACACGCGAAGGCGCTTAGGCGTAGGAGTGTCTCCCGAAGCCTCTGGCGAAGGGAGACGAAGCAGGTGTGGTACGTGTATTTCCTCGAATTGAGGAACGGCGACATCTACGTCGGATCGACAAACGATCTGCGGCGTCGCATCGAGTCGCATCGGTGCGGGCGGGTGACATCCACGAAGGCCCATTTGCCCGTCACCATGAAAAGCTATGTCGCGGTCACCGCGGTACGCACAGCCCGGGAACTGGAACGATACTTTAAGTCCGGCTCCGGAAAGGCTTTCGCCAAGAAGCGACTCTGGTAGTATTCGAGCGCTCTCACAAATAACTGCTCGAATTTGCATTTTCCTAATTTACTTGAACTCTTGAGACTATGCCCTCTTTCAAGATGAATATTTCTCTTATGGACCATGAGCGTGATTTGATCCATGGTCTATATTTCATTTCGACCGAGCCGCGAGCCGCGCGCATGCGGTCGCGGCGGTGACGGCCGCCGGCTTGGCGGGCTGAGCCGTGCGAGTCGTGGTTGCGCTCGGCGGCAACGCGCTGTTGCGCCGCGATCAGCCTTTGGGCGCGGACACTCAGCGGCGCAACGTCGCGCGCGCGGCCGAGGCGCTGGTTCCGATCGCGCGCGCCCATGCCCTCGTCATCTCGCACGGCAACGGGCCGCAGGTCGGGCTGCTCGCGTTGCAGAGCGCCGCGGGCGATCCGGCCAAGGCGTTTCCGCTCGATGTCCTGGATGCCGAGACCGAGGGCATGATCGGCTACGTGATCGAGCAGGAGCTGGCCAACCGGCTGCCGGCCGGGCGGCGCGTCGCGACCCTGGCGACGCAGATCGAGGTCTCCCCCGACGATCCCGCTTTCGCGCGGCCGACCAAGCCGATCGGCCCGGTCTACGGCGCGCGCGAGGCGCGGGCGCTGGCGCGCCGGCGCGGCTGGTCGATCGCACGCGACGGCGCGGGCTTTCGCCGCGTCGTCGCCTCGCCGCGCCCGCTCAGGGTGCTCGAGCTCGGCGTGATCGAGCTTCTGGTGAGCCACGACGTGATCGTGATCTGCGCTGGCGGCGGCGGCATCCCGGTCGTGCGCCGGCCGGACGGCAGCACCATCGGGGTCGAGGCCGTGATCGACAAGGACCTGGCGAGCGGGCTGCTGGCAAGCGAGCTCGGGGCGGAGGCGCTGCTGATGCTCACCGACGTGGACGCGGTCTACCTCGACTGGCCCGAACCGCGCGCCCGGGCGTTGCGCCGTACCTCGCCGGAGGCGTTGGCGGCCTACGACTTCGCGCCCGGCACGATGGGCCCGAAGGTCGAGGCCGCGGTGGCGTTCGTCACCCGCACCGGAGGCCGCGCCGGGATCGGCCGGCTGGAGGACGCGCCCGCCATCCTGGACGGGGCGGCCGGAACCGTGATCTGCCGGGACGCGGCCGGCACGCTGTTTTGGCAGTGACGCGCGTCGCGGCGGCCCAAGGGCAAGCTCAGCGCCCGAGCCGTCGATCCAGGAAGCCGTCGACCAGCACGCCGAGTCCGGGCTCGTCCAGCTCGGCGAACTCGTACCGGGCACGCACGACCGGCTTGCGCAACGCGACGAGGGCGCCGACATCGCACGGGGTCGCCATCACCACCACCTCGGCGGCAGACGCATTGATGGTCTCGGCGAGCGCCGCCAGCTGGTGCGGGCGATAGCCGACCGCGGGCAGCACGGCACCGATATGCGGGTACTGGGCGTAGAGCGCGGCGATCTCGGCTGCCGCCGAGGCGCGCGGGTCGAGGATCTCCGCCGCGCCCGCGCGCATTGCCGCGACCAGGCCGGCGCCGTGGCTCATGCCGCCGTGGGTGATGGTCGGGCCGTCCTCGACCACCAGCACGCGCTTGCCGCGCACCGCGCCCGGATCATCGAGCGTGACCGGCGAGGCGGCGCGAACGATGGCCGCGCGCGCGTTGAGCGCCCGCGCGCTTGCCGTCACCTGGGCGATGGCGGCGGCCGGCGCGGCGTCCGACTTGGCGACCACGACGATGTCCGCCATGCGCAGCACCGCCTCGCCCGGATGGTGCGTGGTCTCGGCGCCGGGACGCAGCGGGTCGACGAGCACAATGTGCAGGTCGGGGCGGATGAACGGGAAGTCGTTGTTGCCGCCGTCCCACAGGATGACCTCGGCCTCCGCCTCGGCACGCGCGACGATCGCCGCGTAGTCGACGCCGGCAAAGACCACCGTGCCGCAGGCGATGTGCGGCTCGTACTCCTCGCGCTCCTCGAGCGTGCAGTGGCCGGCGTCGAGGTCGGCACGGTCGGCGAAGCGCTGCACCGCCTGGCGCGCGAGGTCGCCATAGGGCATCGGGTGGCGGATGACCGCAACGCGCACGCCGCGGCGCGCCAGGCGCGCGGACAGGTAGCGCGTGGTCTGCGACTTGCCGCAGCCGGTGCGCACGGCCGAGACCGCGATCACCGGCACGCGCGCCTCGAGCATGGTCGCGTTCGGCCCCAGCAGCACGAAGTCGGCGCCGGCGGCGAGCGCGACCGCGGCCTTGTGCATCACCGTCGTGTGGCTCACGTCGCTGTAGGCGAACACGACGCGGTCGACCGAATGCGCGCGACACAGCGAGTCGAGCTCTGCCTCCTCGACGATCGGGATTCCCTGCGGGTACAGTGGGCCCGACAGCGACGGCGGATAGACGCGTCCCGCGATCTCAGGGATCTGTGCCGCGGTGAACGCGACCACCTCGCTCTCGGGATCGTCGCGGTAGACCATGTTGAAGTCGTGAAAATCGCGCCCCGCCGCGCCCATGATGACCACGCGCCTCGGCCGGTTGGGCTTCGTCATCCTTCGCCGGCCCGTTCAGCCGAGAAGCTTGGCCGCGGTGATGCCGTCGATCATGAATTGGACCGCGAGCGATGCCAGCAGCACGCCCATGACGCGGGTAATGACGTTCAGCCCGGTGACGCCCAGGATCCGGCTCAACCAGGATGCGCCGATCAACAGCGCGTAGGTCGCGGCCATCACCGCAAGCAGCGCGGCGATGACGATCAGCTCGACCGCGAATTGCCCGTGCGCCTCGGCCATGCGCAGGATGGTGGCGCCCATCGCTCCCGGACCGGCGATCAGCGGCGTCGCGATCGGGAACACCGAGATGTCCGAGCGCGTCTCCGCTTCCTCCGATTCGGCTTCGGTCGTCGAGGTCACGCCCGAATGGCGCGCGAACACCATGTCGAGGGCGATCAGCAGCAACAGGATGCCGCCGGCAATGCGAAGCGCAGGCAGGGTGACGCCGAGCCAGCGCAGCAGCTCGGTGCCGAACAATGCGGTGGCAAGCAGGATCGTGGTCGCGATCAGGACTGCCTTCGCCGCCATGCGGTGGCGTTTGCGGATCGTCGCCCGTGCGGTCAATGCGGCGTAGAGGGCCGCCACGTCGATCGGCCCGACCGCGGCGAACAGCGTCGTGAACGCGAGAATGCCAGTCGCGACCATCAGAGTGGACCAATGCAGGGTTATCCGAACGCCCGCTCGCCGACGCGAAGCATGCTACCGTCAGCCGAGTCCGCTGGCCAATCGAATCGCCTTCGATTCGCCGACGACTCCGATGCCGACGCCGGCGCGGCCGTCCCATGACGGACCTGGTCGAGGTCGGCCGGTACCGAACGCTCGCCGAGGCCGAGCAGCGCGCGCTGGTTCTTGCCGCGGTCGGCATTGCCTGTCGCGTCGAGCCGACGGGCGAGGAGGCCGGGCTCATGGTCTCGCCCATGGATGTCGGACGGGCGACATCTGAGCTGTCGAGCTATGAGAGCGAGAACGCTCCCGAGCGCAGATGGCTGCCGCGGACCGGG
>DASWLB010000290.1:0-2456 GCA_036396315.1 Alphaproteobacteria bacterium | reverse complement strand
CCGCCCCATGGCTGAGATCGAACGCGCCAACGGCCACCGGCCGAGCGGCCTCCTTCACGTGCTGCACCCGGCGCTGATGTCGGCGCCGCGCCCGCGGCCCGAGGAGCTCGACTTCGATCTCGACGAGACTCTCGCCGCGATCGTCGCGCTGCGCTCGCACGTGCCGGAGGACGCGTTCACCGCGTCGTTCCTCGGCACCGACCGGCAGGGCAGCGGCATCGTCATCGACGAGCAGGGCCTCGTTCTCACCATCGGCTATCTCATCTCCGAGGCCGACCAGGTGACCTTGTCCTCGGTGGGCGGGCGCGTCGTGCAAGCGCATCCCGTCGCCTACGACTACGAGTCCGGCTTCGGGCTCGTGCGCGCGATTCAGCCGCTCGGCGTCAAGCCGCTGGCGTTCGGTTCGGCGGCCGACGTGTCCGAACAGGACACGGCGATCGTCGGCTCGGCCGGCGGGCGGGCCTACGCGATCAGCGTCAAGGTCGTGTCCAAGCGCGAGTTCGCCGGCTATTGGGAATATCTCCTCGACGAGGCGATCTTCACCTCGCCGCCGCATCCGGCGTGGAGCGGCGCGGCGCTCATTGGGCCCGACGGCAAGCTGATCGGCGTCGGATCGCTGATCGTCGAGGACGCGCGGCGCAGCCGGCGCGCGCAGCCCGGCAACATGTTCGTGCCGATCGACCTTTTGAAGCCGATCCTGGGCGACCTCCTCTCCTACGGGCGGCTGCCGCGCCCGCCGCGGCCGTGGCTCGGCATGTACACCGCCGAGGCGGCAGGCCGGCTGGTCGTCACCGGCGTGTTCGACCACGGACCCGCCGACGAGGGCGGCATCCAGGCCGGCGATTTCGTCCTCGCCATCAACGGCGAGTCGGTCGACAGCGTCGCCGAGTTCTACCGCAAGATCTGGGACTCGGGTCCGGCGGGCGTCGACGTCACCGTCTCCGTGGTGCGCGACGGGACCGAAATGCACCTGTCGATCAAGACCAGCGACCGCAACCGCCGGATGCGCGCCCCGCGCGGGCATTGAGTCGACGGCGCGGTCGCAACGCCCGAAAATCCCCCGCCTAACGGAATATTAACGACGCTCCGGCGATAACGGCCCCGGAAGCGGACGGATGCGGCCGCGCAAGGCGGACCGTGAAGGCATACCCGTCCGCGCGGAATTCGTGCCGGCCGGATCGATGACCCCTGGGGAGCTCAAGGCCACGCTGGAGCGGCATCGGTGGTTCCTCACCGGGCGCCGTGGTGGGGTCCGGGCCAACTTCAAGCACGGCAATCTGTCCGACCGCAACCTGGCGCACGCCGACCTGCAAAGCGCGGTGGCGACGGCGACGATCTGCCACCGCACCAACTTCTTCGGCGCCGACCTCTCGTTCGCCGATTTCTTCGGCGCCGACCTGCAGGATGCCGATCTCACGCAGGCGGTGCTGTTCCGCACCGACCTGCGCGGCGCGGTGCTGCGCGGGGCGAAACTCACGCGCTCCGAGCTCGGCCAGGCCGACATGCGGCCGGGCGTCATCCTCGACGTGCGCAGCCAGCACGTCGCGGACCATCCGTCGCTCGTCAATCCCGACGCCGGACACTCGTCCGTCGATCTCAGCGAGGCGAGCCTGAGCGATGCGAACCTGGTCCGGGCCGACCTCGAGAGCGCGATCCTCTACCACACCGATCTCACCGGCGCCGACTTGTCCGACGCCAACCTGTCGCGCGCCAAGCTCAAGAACGCCGACCTGAGCGGCGCCAACCTGACCGGCACGCGGCTCGAATCCGCCGTGCTCAAGGGCGCCAACCTGACCGACGCGATCGTCACCGCCGAGCAGATCCAATCGGCCAACGTCCAGGGTGCGATCCTGCCGCCCAAGATCGTCGCCGAGCTCGGCATCCAGCCCGAATCCGACGAGCCCAAGGACGAGATCGAGCACATGATCCGGCGTCACGCGCAATGGATCGAATCGAGCGGCGCGGCGGGCGAGCGCGTCGATTTCTCGGGCGTCGATTTCCGCCGCCGGAGGCTGCGGCGCGCCGATTTTTCCGGTGCGCGCCTTGCCGATGCGCGGTTCGACGAGGCCGATCTCACCGGCGCGAAGTTCGTCCTGTCGGTCGTGAGCGGCGCGAGCTTCGAGCGCGCCAAGCTCGCCAATGCGGACCTGTCCGGCGCCGAGCTGTCGGACGCCAACTTCGAGCGCGCCGACCTGCGCGAGGCGGTGATCGACGCGGTGGACCTGCGCGGACCGGACGGCGCGCCCCTCGGGCGCAAATGGCCGGCGAACCTCACCCGCGCCAATTTGAGCTTCGCCAACCTCGCCGGCGCGTCGCTGCGCTCGTCGATCGTGGACGGAGCGAACTTCGCCCGCGCCGTCCTCAAGGGCACCAACCTGTCCGGCTGCAATCTGCGGCGGGCGCGCCTGCGCGGCGCCCAGCTCGAGTTCGCCATCCTCAACGAAGACGCGGCTTAG
>DASWLB010000289.1:0-9108 GCA_036396315.1 Alphaproteobacteria bacterium | reverse complement strand
GCGCACCAGCAACTCGCGGTAGGCGGCGCGGCTCGCCGCGTTGCCGAGCGTGTTGAGCTCGAGCGCAATCTTGTCCGCGACGCCGAGCGCCTCGAGCACCGACCAGCCGAGCGCGATCACCTCGACGTCGCCCGCCGGCTCGGCGACCCCGATCAGCTCGACCCCGATCTGATGGAACTGGCGATAACGGCCCTTCTGCGGCCGCTCGTAACGGAACATCGGGCCGGCATAGAACAGCTTGAGCGGCGCCTCCTGGGCGAGCCCGCCCGAGATCACGGCGCGCGCGATTCCCGCCGTGCCTTCCGGCCTCAGCGTGATGCGGTCGCCACCCTTGTCGGTGAAGGTATACATTTCCTTGGTCACGATGTCGGAGGTCTCGCCCAAAGTGCGCTCGAACACCTCGGCGAACTCGAAGACCGGCGTCGCGACCTCCGCGAAGCCGTAGCGCGCCGCGACCGCGCGGCCCTGATCCTCGACGCGGCGGAAGCGGCGGGCTTCCTCGGCCAGAATGTCGCGCGTGCCGCGCACCGGCTGGAGCGTCGGCATGGTCTCAGCCCCGCCTCGGCCGGCGCGGCGTTTCGGCATTACGGTTCATATGGTGTTCAGGGCGCGGTCCCGAAAGGCGCAGGCGTTATACCGCAACGGAGGGAATGCTCGAAGGAATTCGGCCGCTAGCGTTGGATCGCCGTGCCGGCGAGCAGCCGGTCGGCGTCGAGCGCGATATTGCGGCGCACCTCGTTCAGCGGGCCGAGCGGCGGCGCGGCGGCGCCGTCCACCAGGACGCGAATGGCCCCGGCATTGCCGGTCATCATCACGAGGCCCGGCTGGTTCGGCACGTCGTAACGCTCGCCCGCGCGCAGGACGCGCGAGAACACGCGCCGGTTCTCGCCGTCGCGCAGCTCGACCCAGGAATCGCCCTGCGCCTCGATCACGATGTGGCGAGCGGCCGTGCGTGCCGGCGCGACCGCGGCGGCTGTGTCGGCCTCGCGTTCGGGCACGGTCGAGGGCGGCGGGGTATCGTCGGGCGAATCCTCCTCGTCCTCGGCCGTCGGCGCCGCCTCTTGGCGCGCCGCGGGCGCCGTGGCCGCGGTCTGCGGCCGCGCGGCGGTGCGCACGGCGGACGGCGCGGCGGGCGGCGCGGGGATCGCCGCGGCGGGGGGCGGGGCGGCGGGCGCCGATGCCACCGCCGCCGCGGCCTCGCGCGCAACCGACGGCGTCGCGGCCTGCGGCGGACGGGCCGTTTCGGGCGGCGGCGATTGTGGCGGCGTGGTCGCGACGCGCGGCGCCGGAGGTGGAGCGACCGTTGGTACAGGCGGGGGCTCGATGGACGCCGTCTCGCTCGGCATCGGTTCCGGCGCGCGTCGCAAGACGCCGTCGATGCGCTCCGAGATCTCGGCGATCACGTCGCCCGGCGCCTTGTCGTGGGTCGACAGATAGTACCAGCCGCCATAGGTGACCACCGCGATCGCGGCGGCGACGAACAGGATCGCGCCGGTCGGCAATCGTCCTTCGGCGACCGGCGAGGGCAGCACCAGGTTGGACTGCGCGCCCGGACCGCCGCGCGCCTCCTTGAAGCGGCGCACCGCGTCGTCCGGGTCGAGCCCGAGATAGTCGGCGTAGGCGCGGACGAAGCCGAGCGCGTAGGTCGCGCCCGGAAGATCGTCGAACCGGCCCTCTTCGATCGCCTGCAGGTGGGCGAGGCGGATGCGCAGCTCGGCCGCCACGTCGGCCAGGTCGCGCTTGTGGGCGAGGCGCATCTCGCGCATGGTCGCGCCGAGCTCGGCCGCCTCGGCCCCGCTCGAGCGCGGAATCGAGGTGGCCGGCTGGCCGATGCGTTCCAAGCCTCTCGCCAACTCCATCCCGATCGTCCCCGGCCCCCCGAAATCCCCCACGGATGCGGCCGCGCGCGCCGGGTATACCCTGCTGCGGCGGCTCCGGGCCGCCGCGCTGCGCGAAGCCCCTAGTATGAGGGTTCGGCGCGCCGAATCAACGGGCTTCGGCCCATCGTGCGGCTCGAAGTGTTAACGAACCCGTACCGCGTCAGAGATCCTCGATCGCCACGTCGTGATCGCGCGCGAAGGCGCGCAACTTGTCCCGCAGGCTGCGGTCGGGCGCGGCGTAGAGCGTTTCGAGATAGGCCGCAAGCGGCTCCGTCGCGAGCGAGCGCACCATCACCTTGATCGGTCCGACCGCGTTGGGCGCGACCGACAGGGCGCGGAACCCTAGCCCGATGAGCGCCATCGCGTCGAGCGGACGTCCCGCCATCTCGCCGCACAGCGAAACCGGCACCCGGGCGGTTTCGCATTGCGCCACGATCATGCGCAGCATGGAGAGCGCCGCGGGCGACAGCGGGTCGTAGCGCTGGGCGATCAGCGGATCGCCGCGGTCGGCCGCTGCGGCGAACTGGAACAGGTCGTTGGAGCCGACCGACAGGAAATCGACGCGCTGCAGCAGCACCGGCAGCTGCCAGACGAGGAGCGGCACCTCGAGCATGCTGCCGACGCGGATGCGGGACGGCAGCTTGCGGCCCAGCTCGCACTCGCGGGCGCATTCGATGTCGAGGATGGCGCGCGCCGCCACGAGCTCGGCCACCTCGGTGATCATCGGGAACATGACGTGCAGATTGCGCCCAGCCGCGGCGCGGATCAGCGCGCGCAGCTGCTGGCGCAGCATCATCGGCCGGTCGAGCCCGATGCGGATCGCGCGCCAGCCGAGCGCCGGGTTCTCGGCGACGGACGGGATGTTTCCGTACGGCAGGGTCTTGTCGCCGCCGACGTCGAGGGTGCGGAACAGGACGGGCCGATCGCCGGCGCGATCGAGCACTTCGGTATAGATGCGCGTCTGGGTGTCGACGTCCGGGAAGCCCGCGCTCACCATGAAGGGGATCTCGGTACGAAACAGCCCGATCCCGTCCGCTCCGAGCTCGCCCATGGTGCGGAGGTCGAGCAGGAGCCCGGCATTGACGTCGAGCTCGATGCGGATTCCGTCGCGCGTCACCGCGGGCTCGCCGCGCATCTCGGCGTAGCGCGCGCGGCGGGCGGCGCGGTTCGTCAGGGTGTCGGCGACGGTCTGGCGGATATCCTCGCCCGGGCGCACGTAGACGACCGCCGCGTCGCCGTCGACGATCACCGGGTCGTTGGCGTCGATCGAGGACAGCAGGCCCTCGACCTGGCCGACGACCGGAATGTCGAGCGCGCGCGCGATGATCGCGACGTGCGAGTCGGGCGAGCCTTCCTCGAGCACCAGCGCCTTGAGGCCGAACCGCTCGTAGTCGAGCAGCTCGGCCGGCCCCATGTTGCGCGCGAGCAGCACGATGTCGCGCGGCAGGTCGTCGCGTTCGGCCGGCCGCTTGGTGCCGGCCAAATGCCCCATCAGCCGGTTGGTCAGGTCCTCGAGGTCCCACAGCCGCTCGCGCAGGTAGGGGTCGTTGGCCTCGGCGAGGCGGGTTCGCGTGTCGTCCTCGACCTTCTGCACCGCCGCCTCGACGGTGAGTCCCGACTGGATGGCCTCGCGGATGCGCCGGAGCCAGCCGCGGTCCTCGGCGAACATGCGGTAGGCCTCGAGCACGTCGCGGTGCTCGCCGCGACGCGCGAGGTCGGAAGCGGCGAACATCTGGTCGAGCTCTTCGTGCATCGCCTCGACCGCCGTCGCGAGCTTGGCAAGCTCGGGCTCGGGATCGTCGGCGAACAGCTGGGTGATCGCGACGCGCGGCTGGTGCAGCACCGCCTCGCCGATCGCCACGCCGCCGTGGATGCGGATGCCCTCGAGCCGGTTGGGCAACATGACGAGGCCCTGGGACGGCACCTGCTCGTCGGGCGCGACGAGGTCGCCGCCCGCGATCAGCTCCGCCAGCACCATGGCGATGATCTCGAGGGCCTCGACCTCCTCGTCGTCGTATTGGCGCGGGGTGCGGTTCTGCACCACGAGGACGCCGCGGACGCGCCCGCCGCGCAGCACCGGCACGCCGAGGAAGGAATGGAACGCCTCCTCGCCCGTCTCCGGCCGGTAGGCGAACTGCGGATGGGCGAGCGCCTCGGTCAGGTTGAGGGGACGCGCGTGCGCCGCGATGTCGCCGACGAGGCCCTCGCCCACCCGGAGGCGGGTTTGGTGCACCGCATTTGGGTTGAGGCCGATGGTGGCGAACAGCTCGAGCATGCCCGCCCGCATGACGTAGAGCGAGCACACCTCGGCCACCATCTCGGCTGCGATGATGCCGACAAGCTGGCCGAGCCGCGCCTCCACCGGGTCGGTGCCGGCCATGACCTGCCTGATCCGGCGCAAGATGCGCCGGGGGCCGCCTGTCGGGGCTCGCGCCATGAGTCTAGGCCTGAACTGCCTGCCGCGCGGCGAGCGCGCCGATCGCCTGATCGACCAGCTCGGCGAGCGTTTCCGCCGCGGTTTGCTCGCGCGTCACCATGCCGACGCTCTGGCCCGCCATGAGCGAGCCGTACTCGACGTCGCCGTCGATCACGGCGCGGCGCAGCGCGCCGGCCCAGAACCGCTCGATCAGGAGCTGGGCTTGCTCGATCCCGATTTCGCCCTTGCGGTGGCTCTCGATCACGTCGCGCTGGGCCTCGAGGAACCGGCGCGTCGCCTTGTTCGCGAGCGCGCGCACCGGGATCACCGGGAATTGCGGGTCGAGCTGCACCGACGGCACCGCGTCGCGCGCGGCGGCGCGGAAGAAGGCCTCCTTGAAGCGCGGATGGGCGATCGATTCCTTGACGCAGGCGAAGCGCGTGCCGAGCTGGCAGCCCGAGGCGCCCATCTCGAGATAGGCAACGATCGCCTCGCCCCGCCCGATACCGCCGGCGACGAACACCGGCACCTCGCGCAGGTTGGGCAGGATCTCCTGCGCCAGGACGCTGGTCGAGACCGGACCGATATGCCCGCCCGCCTCCGCCCCCTCGATGACGATGGCGTCGGCGCCGCTGCGGACCAGGCGGCGGGCGATGGAGAGCGCCGGGGCGAAGCACATTACGCGCGCCCCGCCGTCCTTGATGCGCGCGATCGATTTGGCCGACGGCAGCCCGCCGGCGAGCACGACATGGCTCACCCGGAGCGCGAGGCACACCCCGATCAGCGCATCGAGATCGGGATGCATGGTGATGAGGTTCACCCCGAAGGGACGGTCGGTGAGGGCGATGGTGCCCTCGATCTCGGCCTCGAGCAGGTCGGGCGTCATCGAGCCGCAGGCGATCACGCCGAACCCGCCGCCGTTCGACAGCGCGGCGACGAGGTGGCGCTCGGAGACCCAGGTCATCGCGCCGCCCATGATGGCATAGCGCGTGCCGAGAAACTCGCGGCCGCGCCGCCATAGCGCATCGAAGCGCAGCTCGGCCTCTCGTCTGTCCATTCGGCCCCTCTCCCCGGAGGCGCGGCGGACGGTTGCCCCGGCGCGGCTTTACGCGGCGTCGAGCCCGTACGCGGTGTGCAGCGAACGCAACGCGAGCTCGGTATACTCTTCCCCGACGAGTACGCTCACCTTGATCTCCGAGGTCGAGATCACCTGAATGTTGATGCCCTTGTCGGCGAGCGCGGCGAACATCCGCTTGGCGACGCCCGCGTGGCTCCGCATGCCGACGCCGATGACCGAGATCTTGACCACGTTGGCGTCGCTCGCGAGCCGCGCGTAGCCGATCTCGCCGCGCCGCTGTTCCAGCAGGTGGACCGTGCGATCGAGGTCGGCCTTGGACACGGTGAAGGTCAGGCCCGTGGTCTTGCCGTCCTCCGACACGTTCTGCACGATCATGTCGACGTTGATCGCGGCGTCGGCGAGCGATCCGAAGATGGTCGCGGCGACGCCCGGCCGGTCGGCGACGCCGATCAGCGAGATCTTCGCCTCGTCGCGCGAGTACGCGATGCCGCTCAGGACCTCCTTCTCCACGATCTCCTCCTCGCCGACCACGAGCGTTCCCGGGCCGTCCGTGAACGTCGACAGCACCTGCACCCGCACGCCGTGGTTCATGGCGAGCTCGACCGAACGGGTCTGCAACACCTTGGCGCCCTGCGACGCCAGCTCGAGCATCTCCTCGTAGGTGATTTTATCGAGCTTGCGCGCCTTGGCAACGATACCGGGGTCGCAGGTGTAGATGCCGTCGACGTCGGTGTAGATGTCGCAGCGCTCCGCGCCGAGCGCGGCGGCGAGCGCGACGGCGGAGGTGTCGGAACCGCCGCGGCCGAGCGTCGTCACCCGGTTGTCGGGACCGAGCCCCTGGAAGCCGGCGATGACCGGTACCTGGCCCGCCGCCATGCGCCGCAAGAGCTCGCCTGTCTCGATCCCGGTGATGCGGGCGCGCCCGTGCACCCCGTCGGTGCGGATCGGCACCTGCCAGCCCTGCCACGAGCGCGCATCGACGCCCATCCCCTGCAGCGCGATCGCCATCAGGCCGCTCGTCACCTGCTCGCCCGAGGCGACGACCGCGTCGTATTCGCGCGCATCGTGCAGCCGCGAGGCGTCGAGCGTCCACTTGACGAGCTGGTTGGTCGTGCCCGCCATGGCCGAGACCACGACCGCGACCTCGTTGCCGTCATCGACCGCGGCCTTGACGCGCTGCGCCGCCGCCTTGATGCGGTCGATGTCGGCGACCGAGGTGCCGCCGAATTTCTGCACGAGCCGAGCCATGCTGGGCGCTTGAATCTCAGGAATTTCAGCCGGTTGCCGCGCGGGGCGGGCGCATACATACTCCGGGGGCCAATCCCAGGCAACCCTGAGGACCTGAGTATGCCGAGGCAAATTCCCCTCTCCTCCCCCTTGGGGAGGAGAGGGCAGGGTGAGGTGGGGTTCGCGCCGTCTCGCCCACCTCACCCGGCGCGCTGCGCGCGCCGACCTCTCCTCCGTGAAGGGAGGAGAGGTGGAATCGTGCGATCGTGAGCCCGGCGCCGGGCGGCACCGTCGATGCAGCCGAGGCGGCGCGGTTCGCGGCGCTCGCCGGAGACTGGTGGGACGAGGCGGGCGCCTTCGCGCCGCTGCACCGGCTCAACCCGGCCCGCCTGACCTATATCCGGGACCGGTTGTGCGCCCATTTCGCGCGCGATCCGAAGGGGCGGAAGTCGCTCGCCGGGCTCACCGTGCTCGACGTCGGCGCGGGCGGCGGGCTGGTGGCCGAGCCGCTGGCCCGGCTCGGCGCCCGCGTGACCGGGATCGACGCGGTCGAGGACAATGTGCGGATCGCGCGCGAGCACGCAAGCGGCGCCCGCCTCGCGATCGACTACCGCTGCGCCGCCGCCGAGGATCTCGCCGCCGAGGACGGGCGGTTCGACGCCGTCATCGCGCTCGAGGTGATCGAGCACGTCGCCGACCGCGATGCCTTCCTCGCCGCGCTCGCCCACCTCGTCGCGCCTTCGGGCGCGCTCATCCTCTCCACGATCAACCGAACCCCTCGCGCATACGCGCTCGCAATCGTCGGCGCCGAATACGTGATGCGCTGGCTGCCGCGCGGCACGCACTCCTGGTCGAAGTTCGTCCGCCCGTCGGAGCTGGCGGCGGGGCTCCGGCCGCACGGCTTCGCGCTCGCGGATCTGACCGGCCTTGCCTACGACCTCGCCACCGGCGAATGGGGGCTCGCGAAGGACATCTCGGTCAACTATCTCGCGTTCGCGGCGCGGCGGTGACGCCCTGCCGCGGCCGTAGGGGCGGGTCTGAGACCCGCCCCTACCGAATAACGTTCGATCGAGGTCCCCGTCAAATCGGCGCGGCGATCAGCATCTCGATGCGGATCGAGTCGGTCAGCACGAGCTTCTCCTTGAACCGTGCCGCGCCGTCCTCGAACACCACCGTGTCGAGATACTTGCCGGCGGCGAAGATCGTCATCTCGCCGTCCTGGTTGGTGCGCACCACGAGGTAGTTGGTCTCGGCCCGGCCGGTCGCGCCGTCGAGCCCGGTGAGGCGCGTCGCGTTGAGCACGTGGCGCGTCGATTGCGGTTCGTAGATCGAGGTCTCGCGCAGGCAGAGGATGCGGTCCTTCAGCATCCCCTTCGAGTCGCAGAAATAGAATCCCGACACGTGACCCCGCTCGTGGCCGTCGCGCGGCATGATCTGGTAGCGGCACGGGTCGGTGAAGAACTCCGGCCACTCCTCGAAGCGGCCGTCGTCGATACAGTAGGCGTATTCGCGGTTGAGCGCCTCGATGCCGAGCCGCGCGGTTTCCCGGTCCATCGCGCTAGACGCCCATCGTTTCGCGCCAGCCCTTCCAGAATCCGCGCACCATCGATTCGGTCACGCGGTGCGGGGTCGACGCGACCTCGGCCCCGCCCATCTCGACGACCGCCGTCTCGCCGGCGGCGCGCCCGGCGATGCCGCGCTGCACGAAGTTGGTGACGGCGCCGTCCTCGAGCGAAATGAGGCCCGCGGGCCCGACCAGGTTCGCCTGCTTGACGCGGATCCGGGTCTGCCAGTCGGCGTCGTCGGCGTAGCCGAGCAGGGTCCACACCAGCTCGCAGCGGTCGAGGCCGCGCGGCACGAGGTGGCGCACGCCGAGGCAGTTCGAGATCTGCTGGAAGGTCACCGCGGGGAACACGGTCTGCACCAGGTTGGTGATGCCGTCGGCGAACTCCGGCCAATCGTCGAGCAGCGACGGGTCGGCGAGGCTCAGGTTCGATTTCATGATGGTGAGCTTGCCGCTTTCGTAGTCCGTGCCACGGATGTCGTCGGTCGCGCGCTTGGTATAGAGGATGTGGTGCCAGCCGCGCTCGTCGGTGAGCGCCTCGCCCTCCATGGTCTGGCGCGACAGCCCGAACGCGCCGAAGAACAGATGCAGGATGGAAGCGTGGTACGGGTCGCGCACGTTCTCCATCACGAGCTTCCAGTTGTTCTTCAGGTACTGGCCGTAATGGCCGAGCACTCGCATCGGCCGGTTGAACAGCCGGTCGAGGAAGCGGGTCATGACCGGGCCGAGATAGTCCTCGAGCGGCGGCGTCGCCGCCGAGAACGTGCCGAAGATCACCCCGCCGCGGTCGGCGACGTGCAGCGTCTCGAGCCCGTGGCGCGCCGGATCGAAGCCCTCGGGCATGCCGCCCTTGCCGTGCACGCCGCGCCGGAACGGGACGCCGACCAGCTTGCCGCGCAGGTCGTAGGACCAGTTGTGGTAGGCGCAGGTGAGCACCTTGCCG
>DASWLB010000288.1:0-2124 GCA_036396315.1 Alphaproteobacteria bacterium | reverse complement strand
TGCGGTGGCGCGCCCACGCCTTCTCGAGCGTTTCTTCCTCGAGCATCACGAGCGCCTCGTGCAGCGCGTAGAGCGGGTTGATCGGCGCGGTGTGGTGATAGACCCGCGCGTTGGCCGCCTGCCAGTAGCTCATGACCAGACCGAGATCCATGAACCAGCTCTGGACCTTGCGGTTGCGGCCCTTGACCCGCTTCGCCGCCGCGTCGTTGAAGGTGAGCGGCGCCAGGCCCGGAATGCAGGACAGGCATTTCTGCGAGCCGGAATAGACGGCGTCGGCGCCCCACCGGTCGGTGAGCACCGGAATGCCGCCGAGCGAGGTGACGACATCGACGATCGACAGCGCGCCGTTTCGCTTGGCGAGGGCGCAGAGCGCGGCCGCGTCCGACTCGGCGCCGGTCGAGGTCTCGGCGTGGACGAAGGCGAGCACCTTGACGCCTGGGTTCTTCTTGAACGCGTCCTCCACCTTGCCGGGATCGACCGGCTTGCCCCAGTCGTCGATCACCATGATCGGCTCGCCGCCGCAGCGCTCGACGTTCTCCTTCATGCGTCCGCCGAAGGCGCCGTTCTGGCACACGATCACCTTGTCGCCCGGCTCGACCAGGTTGACGAAGCAGGTCTCCATGCCGACCGACCCGGGACCCGAGATCGGGATGGTGAGGTCGTTCTTGGTCTGGAAGGCGTAGCGCAACAGCCCCTTCAGCTCCTCCATCATGGCGGAGAAGGCGGGATCGAGATGACCGACGGTGGGGCGCGCCAGCGCCGCCAGCACGCGCGGATGCAGGTCCGACGGGCCGGGCCCCATCAGGAAGCGACGGGGCGGGTTGAACGAACGGGCGGCCATTTCCGTCTCCCTAGCTTTTGGTCTTCGCCGGCGTTCTTGGGCCGGCGTGGCGCACTCTCATACAAGGATTCCCGGGGCGGCGTAAGCCCTCGCGGCCGCTCAACCGGGTGCGGCGGCGCGGCGCAGCCGGTCGTTGATCGCCCGCCCGAGCCCCGCCTCGGGGATCGGCATGACGGCGATGCCGGCAAGACCCGGCCGGTCGAGCGTCCGCATCATGGCGAACAGATTGGCGGCGGCCTCGATAAGGTTGCCGCTCGGGCTCAGGTTCAGGGTTAACGGTGCGCCGGTCGGCGCGTCCGGACCGAAGGCGAGCAACGCCTCGCCCGGGCGCACCTCGCGCGCCGCGAGCCGGAGCGGCAATCGTGTGGCGTAGTGTCGCGCCAGCATGCCCGGCGCGGCCGGCCGCGCCCGATCCGCGGGCGAAGCGAGCGGTCCTACGACGGCGGCGATCGCCTCCTCGGTCACCGCGCCCGGGCGGAGGATCGCGGGCGCCGCGCCCACGAGGTCGAGCACGGTGGACTCGAGACCGAGCGGGCAGGGCCCGCCGTCGAGGATGAGGGCCACGTCCTCGCCGAGCGACTCGGCGACGTGCGCGGCGGTCGTGGGACTCACCTCGCCCGACCGGTTGGCCGACGGCGCGGCGATCGGGCGGGCCGTGGCCGCGATCAGCGCGCGCGCGATCGCGTGCGACGGCGCGCGCAGCGCGATGGTGTCGAGCCCGGCGGTCGCCAGCAGCGACACCGGGCAATTCTCGGCGCGCGGCAGGACGAGGGTGAGCGCGCCCGGCCAGAACGCGGCGGCGAGCGCGTCCGCGCGCGCATCGAACCGGGCGAGGCGCGCGGCCCCTTCGCGCCCGCCGACGTGAACGATCAGCGGGTTGAACTCCGGGCGGCCTTTGGCCGCGAACACGAGCGCGACGGCGCGATCGTCGGTCGCATCGCACCCGAGCCCGTAGACCGTCTCGGTCGGGAAGGCGACGAGCCGCCCCGCGCGGATCAGCCGGCCGGCCTCGGCGACCGCGTCCGGCGTCGCGGGCACGACGCGCGGGGCGCTCACCCCTCCAACCCGCGGGCGATGAACTCCGGGTTGAGGAACTTCGGCTTGGCGTAGAGGAGGTCGCTGCCGTCGACGAGCCGCACCGTTCCGCCCGCGGCGGCGAGCACGGCGTGGCCGGCCGCGGTGTCCCATTCCGAGGTCGGGCCGTAGCGCGGGTAGATGTCGGCCTCGCCCGCGGCGACCAGGCAGAACTTGATCGAGGAACCCGAGATCTTGGTGCCGGCGAC
>DASWLB010000287.1:0-1910 GCA_036396315.1 Alphaproteobacteria bacterium | reverse complement strand
ACGGCGGCGTGCCGGTGATCGCGGCGCTGCACGGCGCGGTGATCGGCGGCGGGCTCGAGATCGCCGCCGCCGCGCACATCCGCGTCGCCGACGCGACCGCGTTCTACGAGCTGCCCGAAGGAAGGCGCGGCATTTTCACCGGCGGCGGCGGCAGCGTGCGCGTCGGGCGCATCATCGGGACCGATCACCTCACCGAGATGATGCTGACCGGCCGGCGGTACGACGCCGAGGAGGGCCAGCGGCTCGGGCTGTCGCACTATGTCGTGCCGGCGGGCGAGGCGGTCACGAAGGCGATGGCGATCGCCGAGGCGGTCGCGGGCAACGCCGCGATCTCCAACTACATGATCCTGAACGCGCTGCCGCGCATCGCGGAAGCCCCGGCCGCGACCGGGCTGTTCCTCGAATCGCTCGCGGCGGCGATGACCTTGACCGGGCCCGACGCCGAGGAAGGCATCGCCGCCTTCCTCGAAAAGCGCGCACCGAAGTTCGGGAAGGAATGAGGCGCAAGCGATAAGATGACCCCCCACCCTGTCCCTCCCCCTCAAAGGGGGAGGGGACGCGCACCGATACCCCCTCCCCCTTGAGGGGGGAGGGTTGGGGTGGGGGTGGGGCCAAACTCGGAGCGTGGGGGGTAGATAAGGTGCAAATCTCCGGACAGGCGGCGGTGGTGACGGGCGGGGCCTCGGGGCTCGGGCTCGCGACCGCGAAGATGCTGCAGGCGAAGGGCGCCAAGGTCGCGATCCTCGATCTCGATCCGCAGCGGCCCTCGAACGACTTCAAGGGACCCGCCTTCAAGGCGGACGTCGCCGACGGTGCCGCGCTCGAGGCGGCGATGAAGGAAGTCGAGGGCGCGGTCGGCGCGCCCCGCATCTGCGTCCACTGCGCCGGCATCGGCACCGGCAGGCGCATCGTCGGGCGCGACGGGCCGATGCCCTTGGCCGACTTCGCCCAGGTGATCAACGTCAATTTGATCGGCACGTTCAACGTGCTCCGCCTCGCCGCCGCCGCGATGTCGCGGCAGGAGCCGGTGGGCGGCGAGGAGCGCGGCGTCATCGTCACCACCGCCTCGATCGCCGCGTTCGACGGCCAGATCGGCCAGGCGGCCTACGCGGCCTCCAAGGGCGGCGTCGTGTCGTTGACCTTGCCCGCCGCGCGCGAGCTCGCGCGCTTCGGCATCCGCGTTCTGTCGATCGCGCCCGGCCTGTTCGACACTGCGCTGTGGACCCAGCTCACCGAGGAACAGCAGAAGGCGCTCACCGCCGGCCAGCCGTTCCCCAAGCGCGTCGGGCGGCCCGACGAGTTCGCCCTCCTCTGCTGTCACATCGTCGAGAACCCGATGCTCAACGGCGAGTGCATCCGGCTGGACGCGGCGCTGCGGTTGGGGTGAGCAACGCGCGAATGTCATCCCGGCCGAGCCGCGAAGCGGCGAGAGCCGGGACCCAGGAAACGACGCGCGGATTTTCGGCCTGGGTCCCGGGTTACCCCCGGGCACTTCGTCCCGGGGGGCACCGCTCCGCGCTGCGCCGCGCCCGGGATGACAAAAGTCACCTCACATACGCGTTGGTGTAGATGTCGCGGAACGAGGAGAGCTTCTCCTCCGCCTTGATCATGCCGCCCTCGAGCATCAGCGTCTGGGCGCGCGCGAAGCCCTCCTCGCTGAAGCTCGGGATGCGCGGCGTCGTGGTCTTCATCTGCGCGTAAGCGCCGGCGAGGTCGGCGGGATCGATCGTGGGCATTCGCTTCTTCAGGATCTCGATTGCCTCCGCCTGGCGGTCGTGGACGAAGGCGTGCGCGTCCTTGTATCCCGCGACCAGCTTGGCGCACACGCTCGGCTTTTGCTCGCAGAAGCCCGGGCGCGTCAACGTCGCGGTGCTGCCGAACGGCAGCAGCTCCGGTACGTCGCCGTAGCC
>DASWLB010000286.1:0-2416 GCA_036396315.1 Alphaproteobacteria bacterium | reverse complement strand
CGGCTCGCCGCCTGCGCCAACGTGATCGACCGCATGACCTCGTACTACTGGTGGCAGGGCAAGATCGAGGAAGGCGCGGAAGCCGTGCTGATCGCCAAGACGACGCGGGCGAAACTCGATGCTCTGACCGCGCGGGTGAAGGCGATGCACACCTATACGGTGCCCTGCGTCGTCGGCATCCGGCTCGACGGCGGCAATGCCGATTTCCTGTCCTGGATCGTAGCCGAAACGGCTGCGCCAACACCTTGACTTCGCCCGACCGGTAAGTCACCTAGGTTGGGCGATGACGCGGCGCACGAACCTACGACACTTGCGGCGGCGCTGGCCGGCGCGGCTGGCGCTCGCCGGGTTCCTGTTCGTATCGTTTGCCGTCCCGCTCCTCGCCGGCGCCGCCGCCGCGGACGAGGTGCCTGCCGGCGCGTCGCACACGCATCTTCCCCCACCGGTCGAGCCCGCCGCGCAGCATGGCCACGACCAAGGCGCGACCGCCGGACCTGAGTTGCCGGCGGATATGCCGTCCGACCCGGGCTGCACCCTGTGCAAGTCGTGCGCGTTCTGTGTCGTGGCGATTACGGTGCCGCCGCCTTCATCCATTCCGCCCCACCGCATGGCGATTCTCGCGCCGCCGTCGGCGCCGCGCGCCACGGGGTTCTCGCCCGCGCCCCTCCCGGAACCTCCTCGAAGCTGAGGCCGCAGCCTTGATTGCGATCCGCTGCCCGCACGGGCGGCGGTGCTTTGTGGATTCCTGGCGCGAGGGTTTCGCCATGTCTGTTTCGGATTCTTCACGGTTGAGCCGCGCGTTGTGCGCAGCCGGAATTGCTGCGTTGTGGTCCTCCGGTATAGCCGCAAGTGCGGCGGAGACGCCGACACGCATCGGCGCCGACGATCCCGCCGCATCCTCGGCGTCGCCCGCATACCGATCGCCGTTCGAGGGATTCCGCCGCTTCGCCGTCGAGCCGCCCGCAGATTGGCGCAGCGTCAACGACGAGGTTGGCGGGGCAGGTGGCCATAGCGGCGCGTTGAAGGACGGCGACAGCGAGCGCCGATCCGTCGGGCCTGCGACACAAGCGCCCGATTCGCCCACCGGCGCCGGCCATGCCGGCCATCGTTGAAGTGCGCGCAATGAGAACGACAATCGTGATCGCAATCGCTTCCGTCGCACTCGCAGGCTGCGCGAGCACGGCGGCAGAGCGCGGCTGGACCAACGTTTCGGCGATCGCCGAACCGGTCCTCGGGACCAAGCCAGTGTGGATCCGCAGCGACGAGGAAGCGGCCGAAGCACGCCGGATCGTGACCGGGCTCTTGGCTCAGCCGATCGACGCCGACGCGGCCGTGCGCATTGCCCTCCTCAACAACCGGAACCTGCAAGTCGCGTACGCCGAGCTCGGCATCGCCGCATCCGATCTCGCCCAGGCGACCCGATTGCCCAATCCGGGGTTTTCGTATGCGCGATTGTCTCGGCCGGGCGAACTCGAGATCGAACGCGAAATCTCGCTCAACCTGCTCAACCTCCTCGTGCTGCCGGTGGTGCAGGGGATCGAGGATCGCCGGTTCCGCCAGGGCCAGTTGGCCGCGGCGGAATCGCTCTTGCGCACCGCGGTGGAGGTCCGCCACGCCTGGGTGCGGGCGGTCGCGACGCAGCAGGCGGCCGACTACGTCGCCCAGGTGAAAGAGGCCGCCGAATCGCGGGCCGAGATGGCGCGGCGGCTCAACCGGGCCGGCAATTTGAGCAGCCTCGCCTATGCGCGCGAACAGACGTTCTATGCGGAGACGGCGGTGCAGCAGGCCCGTGCGCGCCGTGAGGCGGCGATGGCGCGCGAGCGGCTCGTCCGCCTGCTCGGCGTGTGGGGCGAGGACGCGGCATTCGTGTTGCCGCTGCGGCTTCCGGAACTGCCCGCGACGCCGCGCGAGACGGCCGATCTCGAACGGCGCGCCATCGAAGACCGGCTCGATTTGCGTATCGCGAGGCTCGACATCGACGGGCTCGCGCGCTCGCTCGGCCTCACCCGCGCGACCCGCTTCGTCAACGTGCTCGAGGCCGGCTACCTGCGCAATCGCGAGAGCGGAAGGCCATTGCAGGACGGTTACGAGATCCGCCTCGAAATTCCGCTTTTCGATTGGGGCGACGCCAAGGTCGCGCGCGCCGA
This sequence comes from Alphaproteobacteria bacterium, assembly GCA_036396315.1. Lineage (GTDB taxonomy): Bacteria > Pseudomonadota > Alphaproteobacteria > MPNO01 > DASWLB01 > DASWLB01. The sequence goes on along the minus strand of DASWLB010000286.1, from coordinate 269 downwards.
GTTCGCCTACATGGGCGCGGTCAACCGGCTGGCGGCGCGCGCCGTCGCGGCGCGATCCGAAGTGCGGGAGGCATATCTCGACTACCGCATCGCCTTCGACATCGCGCGCCAATACCGGGCGGAGATCCTGCCGGTGCGCCAGCACATCTCGGAGGAGATGCTGCTGCGCTACAACGGCATGCTCGTCAGCATCTTCGAGCTGCTCGCCGATGTGCGCGACCAGATCGCGGCGGTCACTGCCGCGCTCGCGGCCGAGCGCGACTTCTGGA
>DASWLB010000285.1:0-5139 GCA_036396315.1 Alphaproteobacteria bacterium | reverse complement strand
TTGTCGGACCGGCGCGACGGCACCCCGGTGAACCGTTCGTAATGACCGAGGTCGAGATCGGTCTCGGCGCCGTCGTCGGTGACGTACACCTCGCCGTGCTGGGTCGGGCTCATCGTGCCCGGATCGACGTTGAGGTAGGGGTCGAGCTTGCGCAGCCGGACCTTGAAGCCGCGGGCCTGGAGGAGGGCGCCCAGGGCCGCCGACGCGATGCCTTTTCCGAGGGAGGAAACCACGCCGCCGGTGATGAAGACATACCGCGTCATGGGCGGACACCATACAACAGAACGGCGTCCCCGCCCAACGTCAAACGGACGGCGTGGCGCCGTGGCGGCTTCGCTCGAGTTCGATCGCTAGCGGGCCAGTGGAACGCTGGGCGGCTGCGGCGTTCCGGGGGCGGACGGCGCCGGCTGGTCGATGATCGATGGGGGCTTGGTGTGCGCCCCGCTGAGAATCGCCAGCGAGATCGACGTGATGAAGAACACCGTGCCGAGGATCGCCGTCGTGCGGGTGAGCAAATTGGTCGAGCCGCGCGCGGTCATGAAGCCGCCCCCGCCGCCGCCGATCCCGAGCGCGCCGCCCTCGCTCTTTTGCAGCAGCACGACGCCGACCAGGATGACGGCGACGATCACGTGGATCGCCAGGATGACCGGAATGAGGACTTCGTTGCTCACGACGTGGTGTGCCCTCAGGGACCTTGTCTTTGGGATATAGGCCGGGAAGCGGCGTGTTTTTAGCCCCTCAGCGAGGTCTTGGCCAGCCTCAATCGGGCACCGCCCGGCAGATCGTCCAGAACGCGTCGGCCGAAAGGCTTGCTCCGCCCACGAGCGCCCCGTTCACGTTCGCGACGGCGAGGATTTGGGCCGCGTTTGCGGCGTTCACCGAACCGCCGTAGAGGATGCGCATGGCCGCACCGTCGGCGAACCGCTGCGCAAGATCGTCGCGGATCCGCGCGTGCATCACGGCGATCTCGGCGTCGCTCGGCGTGCGCCCGGTGCCGATCGCCCAGACCGGCTCGTAGGCGACCACGGTATTGACGGCGGTCGCGGCGCCGGGCACCGAGGCGGCGAGTTGGCGGGTGACGACCGCCTCCGCCTGGCCCGCATCGCGCTCGGCTTCGGTTTCGCCGATGCAGACGATGGCGACAAGGCCGGCCGCGTGCGCGGCGCGCGCCTTGGCCGCCACCCGCGCGTCGGTCTCGCCGTGCCCGGCGCGCCGCTCCGAATGGCCGACGATCACGTAGGCGCAACCGAGATCGGCGAGCATCGCGGCGGCGATGTCGCCGGTGTGCGCACCTTTCGCCGCCTCATGGCAATCTTGCGCGCCGAGTGCGACGGGGCTGCCCTCGAGCGCCTTGCCGACCTCGCCGAGCAGGGTCGCCGGCGGGCACACGAGGATGTCCACCGGCGCCGGGCCTTGCGCCCGCACGCGCCCGGCGATGGCGATGGCGAGCGCGAGCCCGTCCTTGCGCAGCCCGTTCATCTTCCAATTTCCGGCGATCAAGGGGCGGGGCGGCGCGGCCATGGCGATGCCTGTCGAGACGGTGCCGGTTCTTTAGCATAGGCGCTGGCCGGCGCAAGCGAAGCCGATTGGACGGTGGGCCCAACCCAAATGCGAGTTGCGAGGGGTGCAACCCCTCCCTATCATGCGCGCGCAGCGGCGCGTTCGCCTTCGCCGTTCGACGGTATAACGGAAATTCTCGCGCCATGCTCGACTCGATGCGGCGGATGGCTGGGACCTGGATCGTCCGAATCCTGTTCGGGCTCCTGATCCTGTCCTTTGCCGCCTGGGGCATCGGCGATGTGTTCCGCGGCCGGGTCGCCTCCGACAACGTGGCCGAGGTCGGCGACGTACCGATCTCGCGCGACGAGCTGGCGCGACAGTACCGGCGCGAGATCGAGCGGGTGCAGCGCGTCATGGGCCCCGATTTCGACAGCGAACGGGCGCGCGAGATGGGCCTGCTCGACCGCACGCTCGACGCCCTGGTCGAAGGCCAGCTCGTCGCCGCCAAGGCGCGCGACCTCGGCCTGATCGCCAGCGACGAGACGGTGCGGCGCCAGATCTACGAAGAGCCGTCGTTCCAGACCGCCGCCGGCGTGTTCGATCCCAACGTCTTCCGCCGCGTGCTGTTCGAATACAACCTGAGCGAGAGCGCCTACATCGCGACCCTTCGGGCGGGCCTCACCCGCAACCAGCTGATGGAGGCGGTGCGGGCCGGGGCGGCGGTGCCCTCGCTGATGCGCGATGCGACCTACCGCTATCGCGGCGAACGGCGCGTCGCCGAATATCTCACCATCCCCAACGCCTCGGTGCCGGCCGGGCCGGAGCCGACGCAGGACGAGCTCGCCGCGTTCCATGCCGGAAATCCGGCGCTGTTCTCGGTGCCCGAACTGCGCGAGATCGTCGCCATCCACCTCGATCCGGACGAGGTTGCGAAGGACATCGCGCCGTCCGAGGAGCAGATCCGCGACAGCTACCAGCAACGCCTACCCTCGATCTCCGTGCCCGAGCGCCGGCGCGTGCGCAACATGGTGCTGCCCGACCGGGACAAGGCCGAGGCCGCGCGCGCGGCGATCGCAACCGGCCGGTCCTTCGACGAGGTCGCCAAGGAATCCGCCGGACAAACGGAAGCCCAGACCAACCTCGGTTCCGTCACGCAGCGCGAGCTGACGCCGAGCCTCGCCACGGTCGCGTTCGGACTCGCCGAGGGAGCGGTCGGGGGTCCCGTCGAAAGCCCGCTCGGTTGGCACTTGATCCAGGTCGAGAAGATCGAGCCGGGCCGGACGCCGGCGCTCGAAGAGGCCCGGGCGGAGATCGTGCGCGAGCTCGCCCGCGAGATCGCCGTCGCCGATCTCGTGAAGCGCGCGAACCAGCTCGAAGACGAGCTCGCGGGCGGCGCGAAGCTCGAAGAGGCGGCGGAGAAGCTCGGCGTCAAGTTGGTGCGGCCAGGACCGATCGACGCAAGGGGCCGAACCCGGACCGGGACCGCGGTGACCGGCATCCCCCAGGATCCGAGATTCATCGAGACGGCGTTCCGCGCCCAACCGGACGTGCCGACCGCGTTGCAGGAGACCCGGGCCGGCGGCTATTACATCTTGCGGGTGGACACGGTAACACCGCCCGCGCTGCGCCCGCTCGACGAGGTGCGGTCGCAGGTCGCCGCGGCGCTGATCGCCAAGCGGCGCGAGGAAGCCGGCCGCGCCCGGGCCGAGACGCTGCGCGATCGCGCCCGAGGCGGCGAGACCCTCGCCAAGATCGGCGCGGAGCTCGGGCTCGAGGCCAAGACGGGCGAACCGATCACCCGGTTCGCGGCGGTGGAGCCCAACTCGCCGGTCCCGGCTCAGCTCGTTTCCGAGCTGTTCAAGGCGACGGTCGGCGACACGGTGGTGGCGCCGTACGACGGCGGCTTCGCGATCGGGAAGGTGAAGGAGATCCGGCCCGCGGTGCCGACCGGCGCCGCGGCCGATCTCGCGCGGCTCGAGAGCCAGCTCGGGGACGCGATCGCCGGCGACCTCGTCGCCCAGTTCACCCGCGCGCTGCGCGATCGCTACCCCGTGTCGATCAACCAAGCCGCGCTCGGGACGATCCAGTAGCCGGGCCCGCCGTCATGCCGCGCCCGCCGATCGCGCCCGAGTTCGCCACATTCGCCGCCACCTACGAGGCGGGCCGTCCGCAGGTCGTCTGGTCCACCCTGGTCGCCGACCTCGAGACCCCGGTTTCGGCGATGTTGAAGCTTGGCCGCGGCCGCGCCAACTCATTCCTCCTCGAATCCGTCGAAGGCGGGGCGGTGCGCGGGCGCTACTCGATCGTCGGGCTCAACCCCGACTTGATCTGGCGCTGCCGGGGCGATACGGCGGAGATCAACCGGCGCGCGACCACCGACGCCGATGCCTTCGAGCCGGCGAACCAGGGCGCGCTCGCCTCGCTGCGCGCCGTGATCGACGAGGCGCGCATCGAGCTGCCGGCGGATCTGCCACCGATGGCGGCGGGTCTCGTCGGCTACCTCGGCTATGACATGGTTCGGCTGATGGAGCGGCTGCCTGAGGCGAAGCCCGATCCGCTCGGCCTGCCGGACGGGCTGTTCCTGCGCCCGACCATCATGGCGATCTTCGATTCCGTGCTCGACATCGTGACCGTGGTGACGCCGGTGCGCCCGCGTGCCGGGGTCGACGCCGCAACCGCCTACGATGAGGCCGCAGAACGCATCGCCCGGGTCGTCAGCGATCTCGACCGGCCCCTTCCCCACCCGGGGGCCGGCGAGGGACGGAAACAGCCCGTGGCGGCACTCCAGGCCTCGATGACGCGCGAAGCGTTCCACGCCGTGGTGCGGCGCGCCAAGGAGTACATCCTGGCCGGCGACGTGTTCCAGGTCGTACCGTCGCTCCGCTTTTCGGTGCCGTTCGCGCTGCCGCCCTTCGCGCTCTACCGCGCGCTCCGGCGCACCAACCCTTCGCCATACATGTTCTTTCTCGATTTCGGCGCATTCTCGGTGGTCGGATCGAGCCCGGAGATCCTGGTGCGGCTGCGCGACGGCAAGGTGACCATCCGTCCGCTCGCAGGCACGCGACGGCGCGGGCGCGACAACGCCGAGGACCGCGCGCTCGAGACCGAGCTTCTCGCCGACGAAAAGGAACGTGCCGAGCACCTCATGCTGCTCGATCTCGGGCGCAACGATGTGGCGCGCGTGGCCAAGATCGGCACGGTGCGGGTCACCGAGCAGATGGCCGTCGAGCGCTACTCGCACGTCATGCACATCGTCTCCAACGTCGAGGGCGAGATCGATCCGAAATTCGACGCGATGGACGCGCTGATCGCGGGATTCCCCGCCGGCACGGTGACCGGCGCGCCCAAGATCCGCGCCATGGAGATCATCGACGAGCTCGAGACCGTGAAGCGCGGCACCTATTCCGGCACGGTCGGATACTTCTCGGCCAACGGCTCGATGGACACCTGCATCATGCTGCGGACGGCCCTGGTCGCGAACGGGGTGATGCACGTCCAGGCGGGCGCCGGCATCGTCGCCGACTCCGATCCCGAGTCCGAATACCAGGAATGCCGCAACAAGGCGCAGGCGCTGATCCGCGCCGCCGAGGAGGCGGTGCGCTACGCCGCGCGCGACGGGGCGTAGACGGGATTACGGAT
>DASWLB010000284.1:0-3034 GCA_036396315.1 Alphaproteobacteria bacterium | reverse complement strand
CGCCCGGCGCCATCCGTTCGATGAGGAGCCGTGTCTTCACGAACGTCATCGGGCACACGTCGGCCGTGATGTCCAAATAATAGTCGGCGGCGCTTTTTACATTTTGACCTTGCATTTCCAAGACTTTCGCGCTTGCCGGATTCTCTCGGATAACCTATGGTCCCTTACTGTCGCTTTAAGCAGTCCGCATGCAAAAGGACTCAATATAATGGCGGAACGGTCAAAATCCAAAGAACTCCTAGACTTCACCGCGGCGATCGTAACCTCCCACATTCGGAACAATACGGTCGCCCAAGCCGACCTCCCCGAGTTGATCCGGACGGTCCATTCGGCCCTTGTCGACGTGTCGAGCGCCGCCGCCGAGGGGCGGCCGCAGCCGGCGGTGTCGATCCGGCGTTCGGTCGCGCCGGATTATATCGTGTGCCTCGAGGACGGAAAGAAGCTCAAGATGCTCAAGCGCCACCTCAAGACCGCGTACAACATGACGCCCGAGGATTACCGCGAGCGCTGGGGACTGCCGGCGGACTATCCGATGGTCGCTCCCAACTATGCGCGCCAGCGCAGCGCGCTCGCGAAGAAGATCGGGCTCGGCCGCAGGCCCACCGCGCGCGGCGGCTGAGAAGCATCGCCGTGCGTCGCGCGCGTCGTCCGCCGCGTCGTTTTGACTAACGTGCCCTTCCGACCTAAACTTCACCGTGGGAGGGAGTATGGCGCAGGAGTCGCGGATCGAGCGCATTTGCCTCGACAAGGGCATGAAGATGACGGAGCAGCGGCGCGTCATCGCCCGAGTGCTGTCGGACTCCTCGGACCATCCGGATGTCGAGTCGGTATACCGCCGCGCCACCCAGCTCGACCCGCGCATCAGCATCGCCACCGTCTATCGGACGGTCCGCCTTTTCGAGGAAGCCAATATCATCGAACGCCATGAGTTCGGCGACGGCCGCGCCCGCTACGAGGAAGTGGACGCGAACCACCACCATCACCACCTGATCAACCTCAAGACCGGCGAGGTCATCGAGTTCGAGAACGAGCAGCTCGAGCGGTTGAAACGCAAGATCTGCCGCGAGCTTGGCTTCGAGATGGTGGGCGAGCGGCTCGAGCTCTACGGCGTGCCGATCGGTTCGTCGCGGCCGCCGATCAAGGGCCGGAAATGAACCGGCGAAGCCCCGCCGAAGGCCGGTTCGCGGCGGCCGAAAGGACGGCTCCGATGGTTGGCGACGACGCGACGCTCGGCGCGGCGCAGGTCGTCGAGGCGGGACCCCTCGCCGTCCGGCTCGCCGAATCGGAAGCCGACGTCGATGCCGCCCAGGCGCTCCGCTACCGCGTGTTCTACCAGGAGATGGCGGCCCGGCCCTCGCCGGAGATGACAGCGCGGAGCCGCGATTTCGACGAGTTCGACGCGGCGTGCGACCATCTGCTCGTGATCGACCGGCGATTGGGCGACGGCACGAGCGGGGTGGTCGGCACCTACCGGGTGCTGCGCCGCGCTCCGGCGGCGCGGCTCGGCCGCTTCTATTCCGCCGCGGAGTACGACATCGGCCCGATCCTCGCCTATCGCGGCGAGGTCCTCGAGCTCGGCCGGTCCTGCGTCGATGCCGCCTACCGCAACGGGCTCACCATGCAGCTCCTGTGGCGGGCGATCGCCGCCTATGTGTTCCGCTACGACATCGAGGTGATGTTCGGCTGCGCGAGCCTGCCGGGAACCGACCCGGACGCGCTCGCGCTCCCGCTCACCTATCTGCATCACTACCACCTTGCCCCGCCGGCGCTCCGGCCGCGCGCTCTCGCCGCTCGCAACGTGCCGATGAACCGGATACCGCTTGCCGCGATCGAGCCCAAGGCCGCGCTCGCGCGCCTGCCGCCGCTCATCAAGGGATATCTGCGGCTTGGCGGGTTCGTCGGCGAGGGCGCCGTGATCGACGAGCAGTTCAACACCACCGACGTCTCGATCGTGGTCAAGACCGACCTCGTGACCGAGAAATACCTTCGCCATTACGAACGGGCGTCGCGCGAGCCCGGGACCGGCTGACCCGCGCGATGGGATCGCCGCTCCGCGCGCTCGTCCGCTCCGCCCTGTTCGCGGGCTGGACGGTTCTCCTGATCCCCCTGCAGCTTGCCGCGCTGGTGTTCGACCGGCGCGCCGCGCGCCGCATCCCGCTCTACTATCACCGCGTCTGCTGCCGGCTCCTCGGCGTCCGCGTGCTGGTGCGGGGCGAGATCTCGCGCGAGACGCCGACGCTGTTCGTGTGCAACCACAGCTCGTACCTCGACATCACGGTTCTGTCCTCGGTCGTCGAGGGCTCCTTCGTCGCCAAGGTCGAGATCGCGGGCTGGCCGTTCTTCGGATTGCTCGCCAAGCTCCAGCGCTCGGTGTTCATCGAGCGGCGCTCGCAGAACGCCGCGCGCCACCGCGACGAGGTCGCGGAACGGCTCGCCGCCGGCGACAACCTGTTCCTGTTCCCGGAGGGCACCTCGACCGACGGCAACCGCGTGCGTCCCTTCCGCAGCGCCCTGTTCGCCGTCGCCGGCCGCGAGGTCGGGGGCCGCGCGCTCTGCGTCCAGCCGGTGTCGATCGCCTATACGCGTCTCGACGGAATCCCGCTCGGCCGGGCGCTCCGTCCGCTCTACACCTGGTACGGCGAGATGGACCTCTTGGGCCACATGTGGTCGATGCTCGGGCTCGGCCGGCTCACGGTCGAGCTCGAGTTCCACGCCCCCGTCCATCTGCCGGAATTCGACTCGCGCAAGGCGCTTGCCCGCCATTGCTACGAACTAGTCGCCGCCGGCGTCGCCGCCGCCAACTCGGGCCGCGCGCCACCGGCGCGCCTGCCGCGGGCGGCATGACCGGCCGGGGGCGCTTGACTCGTCACCATCGGGTGCTAGTGTCGGCCGCCCCGAGGCCAGAGGGCGGCGGTGCGCACCGTCGCCGGGAAGCGTTCTTGGCGAAGACGGTCTGCATCAAGAGTTACGGCTGCCAGATGAACGTTTACGACTCCGCCCGCATGGCGGATGTCCTGGCGCCGGAGGGCTACCG
>DASWLB010000283.1:0-3006 GCA_036396315.1 Alphaproteobacteria bacterium | reverse complement strand
GCCGGGCGATGCGCGCCGCGACCGCGCCTTCTCGATCTTCTATGTCGGGATCAATCTGGGCGCGTTCTTCGCGCCGCTCGTGTGCGGCACTTTGGGAGAGACGGTCGGCTGGCATTACGGGTTCGCCGCCGCGGGCGTCGGCATGCTGATCGGGCTCGCCACCTACCTCGCGTTCCGCCGCGACCTGCCGCCCGACGAGCGCACGCGCCGGCGCGCTTCGCCCGCGCCGTCCGCGCGGCTCTCGCCCGACGAGTGGCGGTCCGTCGCGGCCTTGATCGTCCTGTTCGTGCCGGTCACCTTCTTCTGGGCGACCTACGAGCAGCAGGGCAACACCATCGCGCTGTGGGCGGAGGAGTTCACCGACCGCGCGATCGATCTCGGTGTCTTCCAGGCGGCGATCCCGACCACCTGGTTCCAGTCGTTCAACCCGTTCCTGATCTTCGCCTTCACCCCGATCGTGGTGGCGCTGTGGGCGCGCCAGGCGCGCGCCGGGCGCGAGCCCTCGACCGTCGTCAAGATGGCGCTGGGGTGCGCGGGCGTCGCGCTCGCCAACGCGATCATGGCCGTCGCGGCCGCCGACACCGGCGCGGGCGAGCGCGCGAGCTGGCTGTGGCTCGCCGGGTACTTCGTCGTCATCACGACGGGCGAGCTGTACCTGTCGCCGATCGGGCTTTCGCTGGTCACCAAGGTGGCGCCCGGCAAGCTGCTCTCGACCCTGATGGGATTCTGGCTCGCCACCAGCTTCACCGGCAACCTCGTCGCGGGCTGGCTCGGCGCATTCTGGAGCGCGATGGACAAGTCCGAGTTCTTCCTGATGATCGGCGCCATCGCCGCGGTGGCCGGCGGCGCGATCTGGGCGATGGACCGGCCGCTGCGCGCCGCGCTCGCGATCCGCCCCGCGTGAACACATATATTTGCGCGGCCCCTTAGGGTTAATCGCGCGTGCCCAATTCGGCGTAGCGCCGCGGCGATCGCGGCGCCACGGCAATTTCCCGCGCGCCGTCGGTTAAGCCGGGAATTTGTCGCGCATTTCCGCATACGTCCGCGTTTACCGTCGAAGTTCACGGTTTCGCCGTAACCACGCCCCAATATGGTCATCGGTACGGCCCATTTCGCCGGCACCATCGATCCGACCCGCAACGGGGAGAGGACCGACCATGACCGCACCGGCACGCTTCACGACGCGACTCTGCGCTTCGCTCGCCGTCGCCGCCGCGCTGCTCGCGGCGCCTTCGGCCCACGCCGCCGACCCGCCGCAGCAGCTCGCCGCCACGGGCGAGGCGGTTCAGTTCGTGCGCGCGCTGGGCGACGAGGTGGTCGACATCCTCAAGCAAGGCGACGCCAGCCGGAAGGCGCGCACGACGAAGCTGCGCGGGGTATTCAACCGCGCCTTCGACGTGGACGCGATGGCGCGCTTCGCCACCGGCCGGTTCTGGCGCGAGGCGAACACCACCCAGCAGCTCGAGTATCTTCGCCTGTTCCGCGACTACGTGGCCGAGCTCTACGCCAACCGCTTCGCCGACTATGGCGGCCAGTCCTTCGAGGTCATCGGCGAGCGCACGCTCGACGACGAAACCATCGTGGTGGCCGGGCGGATCGACCAGCCGCAGAAATCCTCGACGCGCGTCGAGTTCCGCGTGCGCAAGACCTCGGACGGACTCAAGATCGTCGACGTCTATGCCGACGGGCTCTCCCTCCTGATCACCAAGCGCGACGAGTTCACCGCCGTGCTCGCGCGGAACGGCATGGACGGGCTGATCGAACGGCTGCGCCGGTCGCGGCAGGGTTAGGCGGCGTCTCTCCGCGACCGCGCGTCCTTGCGCGCCTCCCGGCAAACGGTGTAGGGAGCGCGCATGGATCGGGACCGCTTGGGCTGGCTCGGCTGGACGGCGACCGGGGTGGGCGTCATCACCCTGGTGCTCGTCGTCGTCAACATCGTGCTCGCGACCGGCAACGGCGCGCTGCAGCGCGAGGTGAACGCGCGCCAGCAGCAGATCAACGAAGGCATCCGCGTCAACAACGCCAGCAACCAAATGGTCCAGCTGCTCGCCGCCGTGGCGGCGCGCACCAACGACGCGGAGATCCGGGCGCTCTTGGAGCGCCACGGGACGGTGCTGGCGCCGAACCCGCAAGGCGCACAGCCGCCGCAGGCCGCGCCCGCGCCGGCCGAGGAAGCGAAGCCGTGACGCGCCTCGCCGAACGGCCGCCCGAGCGCGCCGGGCTGCGCGGCCCAAGCCCCATGCTTCCGGTCGCGCTCGTCGCCGCGACCTTGGCGACCTTGGTGGTGTTCCAGACCGTGCAGCTCACGCGCGACCGCGCGACCCTGACCACGATCCACGCCAACCAGGAGGAGCCGCTGCGCGAGGCAAGCCGCGTGCGCAACATCGCGATGGCGATCGCGGGCGAGGCGGCTCAGCTCGCCGACCGCGGCAACAAGAACGCCCAGGCGGTGCAGCAGCAGCTGCGCCGCGCCGGCATCATGATCCGCCCGCCGGCGCCGGCGCCGGCACTATCGCGTTAGACGGACCGCCGCCGGCGGATCGCGAAGAGACCTGCGAGGCCGACGACGAACAGGGCGAGCGTCGCGGGCTCGGGCGCCGCAACGACATCGGCGGCGGCAGGCGCGGAGATGCGCATCGTCGTGCCCGGGTCAGTGGTCCAGTCCTCAAGCGCAAAACTTGTATTTGCGAATGTGTGAACGGGTGCCGGGGCGCCGGTCACCGGAAAGAACTGGCCGAACACCTTGAAGTCCCCGAGACCCAGGGCGCTGAACAAGACGCCGCCGAATTTGAGCTGCAAGAAGTCGAGCGAGAAGCCGGGTGACAGGAAAAGCTGCGTTAGGTTGGAGAACAGGTTGTCGGATAGCCGGTAGATCGGCGTGATGTCCAAATCGCCGCCGGGATGCACGATATTGAGGATATCGCCGAGCCGGAAGGACCACTCGTCCTTGAATTCGAACACGCCGGGGGACGTCTCGACTTCGACCGGAACGCTGAACAAGAGGTC
>DASWLB010000282.1:0-7545 GCA_036396315.1 Alphaproteobacteria bacterium | reverse complement strand
TTGTCGGCAAGCGCGAGACCGACCGCGAGCGGCAACCCTCCGCCGACGATGGCATTGCCGCCGTAGAACCGCGTCGCCGCGTCGAAGATGTGCATCGAGCCGCCGCGCCCGCGGCAGCATCCTTCGAGTTTGCCGTACATCTCGGCCATCACCCGGTCCGCGGATACGCCGCGCGCCAGCGCATGGCCGTGCTCGCGGTAGGTCGCGACCACCGCGTCCTCGGGCGCGAGCGCCTGCATCGCGCCCACCGCCACCGCCTCCTCGCCGATATAGAGGTGGAGAAATCCCCGGATCTTCTCCTGCGTGTAAAGTTCGGCGCACTTTTCCTCGAAGCGCCGGATGCGCACCATGCCCTCGAGCAAGGCGAGAAGGTGCGCACGCGTAAGATGCGGCTTCAGCTCGCGCGCGGTCATCGTTCCTCGCTTTCGAGCGTCGAGAGGTCGCCCTCCGGCAACCCCAGCTCGCGCGCCTTGAGCAGCCGGCGCATGATCTTGCCGCTCCTCGTCTTGGGGAGGTTCACGCGGAAGTCGAGTTCCTTGGGCGCGACCACGGCGCCCAAGCGCCTGCGCGCGTGGGCGATCAACTCGCGGCGCAGCGCCTCGCTCGGCGCAAATCCGTCCTTGAGCGCGACGAAGGCCTTGACGATCTCGCCCGCCACCGGATCGGGCTTGCCGATCACGCCGGCTTCGGCGACGGCCGGGTGCTCCATCAGCGAGCTTTCGACCTCGAACGGGCCGATCAGGTGGCCCGACGACTTGATCACGTCGTCGGCGCGGCCGACGAACCAGTAATAGCCGTCGGCATCGCGCCTCGCCAGGTCGCCGGTCAGGTACCAGCCGTCGGCGAAACTCTTGCGGTAGCGCTCCTCCTCCTTGAGGTAGCCGCGCATCATCGACGGCCAGCCCGGCCGGAGCGCGAGCTCGCCCTGCACGTCGGGCTCCTGGACGGCCTCGATGCGACCGTCCGAACCGCGCCGGACGATGCCCGCCTCGATTCCGGGCAGGGGCTTGCCCATCGAGCCGGGACGGATGTCCATCGCCGCGTAGTTGGCGATCATGATCCCGCCCGTCTCGGTCTGCCACCAGTTGTCGTGGAACGGCAGGCCGAACGCCTCGGCGCTCCACACCACCGCCTCGGGGTTCAACGGCTCGCCGACGCTCGAGAGGAAACGGAGCGAGGACAGGTCGTGCCTGCGGATCACCTCGGTGCCGACCTTCATCATCATCCGGATCGCCGTCGGCGCGGTGTACCAGACGGTGACGCGCTCCGCCGCGATCGTGCGGTACCAGCGCTCGGCGTCGAATTCGGCCTCGTCGATGATCGCCGTGATGCCGTTGGTGAGCGGCGACAGGATTCCATACGAGGTTCCCGTGACCCAGCCCGGATCGGCCGTGCACCAGAACACGTCGCCGGGCTGGAAATCGAGCGCGAGCTTTCCCGTGATGTGGTGCGCGATGACCGCTGCATGGACGTGCATCGCGCCTTTGGGCCGGCCGGTCGTGCCGCTCGTGAAGTGCAGCAAGGCGAGGTCCTCGGGATCCGTCGGTCCGATTTCGTATTGAACGCTCGCGTCCGCGAGCAGCCGACCGAGATCGCGGGTTCCCGCTACGTCGGTCGTCCGCCCGCCTTCACCGACCAGCAGGACGTGTTCGAGCTTGGGAAGCGAATCGCGGATGCCCGCGACCTTCCGCCGGTACAGGGCTTCCGTCGTGACCAGAACCTTGCCCTCGCCGATCTCCATCCGGGCGCGGATCGGCTCCGGTCCGAAGGCCGAGAACAGCGGCGAAAACACGGCGCGATGCTTGAGGGTGCCGAGCGCCGCGACGTAAAGCTCGGGGATTCGCCCGGCGAGGGCGAAGACGCGGTCGCCCTTGCCGACGCCGAGCGCGGCAAGCGCGTTGGCGAAGCGGTTGGTGAGATCGCCGAGATCCGTGTAGCTGAAATCGCGAACCGTGCCGTCCTTGCCGAGCCAGCGCCAGGCGCGCCGGGTCGCCGCCGGGCCGGCCGCGTGCCGGTCGACCGCCTCGTGCGCCATGTTGAGCCCGCGGCCGCCGGGCAGCCCCTCGAGCTCGGCGCGGGCCGCTTGCCAGCTGAACCGCCGGCGCTCCGCGACGTAATCCGCCATGGCGGGAGCAGCCGCGCCGCGGCGGGGCCGCTTCGCGATGCTTGACGCAGCCGCGGGCTTGATCGTGGCCATACCGCTCCCTTGTCAACACACGCACCGCCGTGATGACGCTGAGGACATAGGCGAGGCGCGGCTGCGCCTCATTGACGCAGGTCAAACGGCCGGACGGTCGCCATCGCCATCGGGCGAAAGCGAGCGCCGGCGCGGCCCGTCAGCGCCTCAGCAGGCCCCGCAGCTCGCGCAGCGGCCGCGTGTTGACGACGTCCCGGGCGGTCAGCCAGCCGCGCCGCGCCTGGTCGATCCCGAAACGCATATAGCCGAGTTGCTCCGGGCTGTGCGCGTCGGTCGAAATGGCGACCTTGACGCCCGCGTCGCGCGCCATCCGGCAATGCACGTCGTTGAGGTCGAGCCGCTCGGGTTGGGCGTTGATCTCGAGGATGCAGCCGCGCTCGCGCGCACCTTCGATTATCCGCTCCATGTCGAGCTCGTAGGGCTCGCGCGCGCCGAGAAGCCGGCCCGTCGGATGGGCCAGGACGGTGAATCGCGCGTTGTCCATCGCCCGCAGGATCCGCTCGGTTTGCTTCGCGCGCGGCAGGTTGAAGTGCGAGTGCACGGCGCAAACGGTGAAATCGAGGTCGTCGAGCACCTCGTCCGCCAGATCGAGCTTGCCGTCCGCGAGGATGTCCACCTCCGCCGATTTCAGCACCGCGACGCCCCGAATCTGAGAGCCGAGCCGGTCGATCTCCGCAATCTGACGGCGGAGCCTCTTCGCGTCCAGCCCGTGCGCGATGGTGGCGTGCTGCGTGTGATCGGTGACGGCGATGTAGCCGTATCCCGCCTCGCGCGCCGCCTCCGCCATTTCGCGGATCGAGGCACGGCCGTCGGAGGCCTTGGTGTGCGTATGCAGATCGCCCCGGATGTCGGTGAGTGTAACGAGATCGGGTAGCCTACGGGCCAGCGCCGCGTCGATTTCCCCCCGGTCCTCGCGCAATTCGGGGGGTACGACGGGCAGGCCGATCTTCGCGTACACCTCCGCCTCCGTCCGCCCGGCGACGCGGCGGTCTCCGTCGAACACGCCGTATTCGTTGATCTTGAGCCCCCTGCGCACGGCCATCGTACGGATCGCGATGTTGTGCGCCTTCGATCCGGTGAAATAGACGAGCGCCGCGCCGTAGCTCACCTCGGGCACGACCCTGAGATCGACCTGGAGGCCGGAGCGCAAAAGGACGGTGGAGCGCGTCTCGCCCTTCGCCACGACTTCCGTCACGTCCTCGTAGGCGACGAACCGGTCCATGACGCCGATATGCGGCCGGCAGGTGACGAGGATGTCGAGGTCGCCCACGGTCTCGCGCCGGCGCCGGAAGCTTCCCGCGACTTCGACCTCGCGGACCCCGGGCACGTTCTTCAGATAGGCGACGAGCGGCGCCGCGATCTCCTCCGCCACGGAGATGCGCATGCGGCGCCCGGTCTGCGCGCGCCGATCGATCTCGTGCAGGATCTTCTCCTCGAGCGCCTTCGAAAATCCCCGCAGGCGCGAGACCCTGCCGTGCGCGGCCGCCTGACGAAGTTCGGCGAGCGTGTCGATGGCGAGCTGCTCGTGAAGGCCCTGCACGCGCTTCGGGCCGAGCCCCGGCAACGAGAGCATCTCGGAGAGCGCGCGGGGCGTGCGCTTCTCGACTTCGTCGAGGAGCGCGAGATGGCCGGTCGTGACGATCTCCTGGAACTTTCCCGCGAGGTCCTTGCCGATGCCGGGAAGCTCCGTGAGGTCGGCGCCCTCCGCGAGCATCGATTCGACGCTGCGCGCCAGCCCGCCCACCGTGCGCGCCGCGTTGCGGTAGGCGCGCACGCGAAAGGGGTTGGCATTTTCGATCTCGAGCAGGTCCGCGAGCCGGTCGAACATCACGGCGATGTCGGCGTTGTGCAGCGGCATCGCGCGCCAATCACCCTGGCGGCACGGCCGCGATGAGGCCCGATTCCATCATCAGGCGCGTTGCCGTCCGCGCCGAACGAATCGCCGCCGCCGCATCGGCGGCGATGATTTCGCGGGTCTTCGCCAGTCGTGCAAGACCTTGCGCCTGAGCGGCCGTCGCGGTCGCGACGGCCACGCGCACCGCGATTTCGGGATCGTCCATCGTGGGTACGATCCGGTCGGGCGCGAGCGCCGAGTCGGGAACGCAGGCCGCAAGCTCGGAAGCCGCGGCGATCGCCATCTCGTCGCTGATCGTGCGCGCGCGCACGTCGAGCACGCCGCGGAAGATGCCCGGGAACGCCAATGCGTTGTTGACCTGGTTCGGGAAGTCGCCGCGACCGGTGGCCATGACGGCGGCGCCGGCCTCCTGGGCTTCCCACGGCCAGATCTCGGGCACGGGGTTCGCGCACGCTAGGACCACCGCACGCGGCGCCATCGCCTTCACCCACTCGGGCCGGACGATGCCCGGACCGGACCGGGTGAAGGCAATGCAGACATCGGCGCCGCGCAAGGCGTCCGCTATTCCGCCCACGATGCGATCGGCATTCGATTCGCCGCAGGCGCGCCATTTGTCGGCGAACTCGGTCCCGCGCGCCGCGATGTCGGCGCGGCCCGGGTGCAGCGTTCCTACGCTGTCGCAGGCGACGATCGCGGCGGGATCGACGCCAACCGACTTGAGCAGTCGGTAGGTCGCGACATTGGCCGCGCCCATGCCGATCATCGCGATGCGCACGCGCCGCATCTCCTTGCCCACGACCTTGAGCGCGTTGGTCAGCGCCGCGAGCACGACCGTCGCCGTTCCCTGCTGGTCGTCGTGCCACACCGGGATGTCGAGGCTGCCGCGCAACGCATCGAGGACGCGAAAGCATTTCGGCTGGGCGATGTCCTCGAGGTTGATCCCTCCGAACGACGGTGCAAGCGCCCGCACGGTGCGGACGATCTCGTCCGCATCCTTGGTGCCAAGACAGAGCGGCACGGCATCGACCCCGCCCAGATATTTGAACAGGAGCGCCTTGCCCTCCATCACCGGCATCGCCGCGGCGGGTCCGATGTCGCCGAGTCCGAGGACGCGCGTGCCGTCGGAGACGATGGCGATTGCGTTGCCCTTGTTGGTGTGCAGGTAGGCGGCGTCGGGATCGGCTTCGATCGCCTGGCATGGCGCGGCGACGCCCGGGGTGTACCAGATCGCGAAGTCGCCGAGCCCCCGGATGGGGCATTTGGGCAACATCTGCACCTTGCCCCGGTAGATCGGATGCAGCCGGAGCGCCTCTTTCGTGGGCGCCGCGGCCGCAGCGAGAAGGGTCTCGACTCTCGGTATCTCATTGCGCGGCATGCCGCCTCGCTCCGGGGACGGTGCGGGTCGACGATGCGCAAGATATAGACAGCCGACATTGAGCCATATCAATGAGGCGCCGGCCCCAACGCGGCGATTCTCGCCGGGACGCGATCGGGGCAAGCGGCGCGCCGGTCGAAAGCGAGTTCGAGCTGGAGAGGCCAGATGGCGCACAAGCAGGTCCTGTTCCGTTCCGTCGCCCGCGAGAAGATCCTGCGCGGTGCGACGCAGCTCACCGACGCCGTACGCGTCACGCTCGGCCCCAAGTCGAAATCGGTGCTGATCGACAAGAAGTGGGGCGCCCCGATCGTGTGCAACGACGGCGTCACCATCGCCAAGGAGTTCGATCTCAAGGACCCGGAGGAGAATCTCGGCGCGCGGATGCTGCGCCAGGCGGCGGAGCGAACGAGCGACGTCGTGGGCGACGGCACGTCCACGGCGACGATCCTCGCTCACGCGATCTTCGGCGACGGGGTGCGCAACGTGGTGGCGGGCGCCTCCGCCATCGACCTGAAGCGCGGACTCGACCGCGGCACGAAGGCGGCCGTCGCGGCGCTCAAGGATCTGTCGCGGCCCGTCAAGACGCGCAAGGAGAAGGCCCAGGTCGCCACGATCTCGGCGCACAACGACGCGACGATCGGCGAGCTCGTGGCCGAAGCGATGGAGAAGGTGGGCAGCGAGGGCGTGATCACCGTCGAAGAATCGAAGACGACCGAGACGACGCTCGAGGTGGTCGAGGGGATGCAGTTCGACCGCGGCTTCATCTCGCCGTACTTCATCACCAACCCCGACAAGATGGAGGCGGTGCTCGAGGAACCCTACGTCCTCCTCTGCGACAAGAAGATCGCCGCGCTCAAGGACCTGATGCAGATCCTCGAAGCGGTCGCGAAGTCGGGCCGCCCGGTCCTCGCGGTCGCCGAGGACGTGGAGGGCGAGGCGCTCGCCACCCTCATCGTCAACCAGATCCGCGGCACGCTGAAGAGCTGCGCCGTCAAGGCGCCGGGCTTCGGCGACCGGCGCAAGGCCATGCTGCAGGACGTCGCGGTCTTGACCGGCGGCCAGGTGATCGCGGAAGAGCTCGGCCTCGACCTCGAGCACGCGACGCTCGATCTCCTCGGGCGCGCCAAGCGCGTGCGCGTGGACAAGGACAACACCACGATCATCGGGGGCAGCGGGTCCCGCTCCGCGATCAACGACCGTATCCAGCAGATCAAGCGCGAAATCGAGAAGACGACCAGCGATTACGACAAGGAGAAGCTGCAGGAACGCTTGGCCAAGCTGTCGGAGGGCGTCGCGGTGATCCGCGTCGGCGCGCCGGCGGAGGCCGAGATGAAGGCGAAGAAGGAGGCGCTCGACGACGCGATCAGCGCAACCAAGGCCGCCGTCGCCGAAGGCATCGTTCCGGGCGGCGGGCTCGCGCTTCTTCGTTGCATCGAGGCCGTCGCGAAAGAGGAGCAGGCCTGCGACGGCGACGAGCGCACCGGGGTGCAGGTCCTCAAGCGCGCCCTCGAATCCCCCGCGCGCCAGATCGCCGAGAACTCGTCCGTCGACGGCGGCGTCGTGGTCGCGCGGATGATGGAAGGCAAGGGCAATTACGGCTTCGACGCGGCGCTCAAGACCTATGTCGACCTCGTCGAGGCGGGCATCATCGATCCGACCAAGGTGGTGCGCATCGCGCTCGAGAACGCGGTTTCGGTGGCGAGCGTGCTGCTCCTGACCGAGGCGACGATGACCGAAATTCCGGAGACCAAGAAGGAAACAGCCGAACCCGAGATGGCGATGTAATTGCGGGCGCGGCAGCCGCTTGCCCGCCCGCGTTGCGCGTTGACGGTCTCGATACCCGAGCCACGGGCCCACCGGACCACAAAACGAAAGCCCGCCAACACGGGGTTGACGGGCTCTTTCGTGGTTGCGGGGGCGCGCTACCGCCTTAATTTGCTCCTGTTCGTGCGCGGATTGCCCATCGTGCGATTTCGATAGCTACGTGGACAGGAGCCGCACGGTGATGCTGGCGAGAAGTAAGGCCCCGCATTCTCGCCTGAATTCGCCGCGTTTCCTCAGTTTATCGGGCCATCCGGCCTGAACCGAGACTTTCTCGCCATAACTTCGCGAACGATC
>DASWLB010000281.1:0-9220 GCA_036396315.1 Alphaproteobacteria bacterium | reverse complement strand
CCCGAACTCGCGGCGTGCGTCGCCGCGGCAGAACGGCGCGGCGGCGGTCGCCAGGCGGTAGCGGATCGTGTCGAGCCGGTGCTCGTTGATGAATTGCTGCTCGAGCACGAGGCGGCGCTGGAACTCGCCCTCGACCGCGGCCTCGCCGGGCGAGACCGCGAGCGACATCGGCTTCGGCGCGGCGGATGCGCAGCCCGCAAGACCGGCAAGCCCGACGATGGCGAGAACCAAGCGGCCGAACACGTGAAGCGGGCTCCTGCAAGGGCGCGACACGCTTCACATAAACGGGGCACCATTAATTACCGGCTAAGATAGATGGTTAATTCGACATCGCCGCCGAAGAATCAAACGTCACGATGGTCAATTTCGATTAAGTGTTCGGGCAAAAATGCATCAAAATTGCGGCGGCGCCGATCCCCGCATCGCAGGCTGCGTCAGGACGCGGCAGCGCGTTCGCAGCGCTCGGCGATGCGCAGCGCCTGGGCGGTGGGATCGAGGCCTGCGTAGCGGGCTGCGACGGCGCGCGCGCGGCCGGCGTAGGCGGGCTCTCCGACGACGCGCCGGACCGCGGCGGCGGCGTCGCGGACGCCGTCCTTGGCTTGGGCGCCGACCGCGAGCCCGGCGCGCGCCAGGCGATAGCCGCACTGGGCCTGCTCCACCATGACCGGCAGGACGACGAGGGGACAGCCGCCCAGGACGAGCTGCATGCTGGTGCCCGCCCCGCCGTGACAGACGGCGACCGCCGCCTGGCGCGCGACCGAACCGAGATTCTGCGGCTCGGTGGTGATGCGCAGCCGCTCCGTGCCGAGCTCGCGGATGTGCGCCGGGCCGGCGTCGTCGGCGACGACCAGGGTCGGCAGGCCGAGCGCGGCGAGCTGGCGCATCGTGTCGGCGAAATGCGGATAGGCGACGCGGTAATAGACGAAGACCCGGCCGCCCTCGCCCGGCGGCCACTCCGGCTCGCCGCCGGCGCGCGTGAGGTTGAGCGGCCCCCAGTACGGCGCGCCGTCGCGCGCGCCGTAGTGGTCGAACTCGGCCAAGGTCAGAAGGAAGCTTTCCGCGACCTCGAACATCTCGTGCAGCGCCGACAGCGCCGTGCCGCCGTGCCGCACGATCACCGCGTTGACGCGCTCGAGCACCTGGTTCTCGGCGCGCGCGAGATCGGCGTATTCGACGGCGCGCCAGGGCTGGATGGTCGGCATCGGCGCAACGCGCGGCGGCTGCTCGAAGCCGGTGCCGAGCGTGACGCGCCGCGCGCCCTCGAGCCGGGCGGCGATGAGCGCCGTCGGGCTGTGCTCGGCGACGACGAGATCGGGCCGCGCCATGCGGATCAGCCCGCGCCACGCCTCGACGAGGCGGAACAGGACGCCGGCGTCGAGATAGCCGATCCGGTTGAGCAGCTCGGCGTAGTTGATGGCCGACGGCAGGCGCGAGCCGCGCATGTGCAGCGGCGCCTGCAGCAGCGGAAATCCGGCCAACGGCGCGAACCGGGCCGCGGTCACGAGATCGCGCGCCGCGATCGTCACCTCGTGGTCGCGGCGCCGCAAGGCGTCGGAGATGACCGCGAGGTGATGCAGGTGCCCGGCGCCGCCGCCGAGCTCCCAGGCGCACAGGATGCGGCTCACCGATTCCCCCGGCGATGTGCCCTCAAATGCGGCCGCGATGCCGGCACGGTCGGTCCCTTAACGATTCGCTCAGCTCGGTGCCGCATACGGTGGTATGAAGAGACGGTCTGATTCCTGCAACCGTATAGCGCCCGCAGCCGCCCGCCCGCCAGACCGATGGCCACGACCCTCACCGCCGCAATTCCAGCGCAGGAGCGCCTCGCTCGCTCCGAACGGCTCGCCCCCGCGGCCCTGCTCGAGAAGCAGCTCGCCCAGCTCGCCGCGCTGGTCGTGCACGCCTATGCGAACGTGCCGTTCTACCGCGCGCGGCTGGACGCGGCGGGAATCGTGCCGGGGGCGCAGATCGAGCTCGACCAATGGCGGCGGCTCGCCCTCCTCACCCGCCGCGAAGTGCAGGGTTCGGGCACGGCGCTGCACGCGCTCCGGCTGCCGCAGCGCGAGGGCCGCGTCCTCGAGACCAGCTCGTCGGGCTCGACCGGGATACCCGTCACCGTCCTCGGTACCGACCGCGAGGCGCTCGTCTTCAAGATACTCTCGCTCCGCAATCACCTGTGGCACCGGCGCGACTTCGCGCGGAAGATCGGCGTCATCAACTCGCTCTCCTTCCCGAACGCGCGGCGCCGGGAAGGATTCCGTCAGGCGCGCTGGGGCGATGGCGAAGCCTTACCGTTCGAAACCGGACCCGCGGCGTTCCTCGACATCTCCAATCCGGTCGCGCGCCAGATCGAATGGCTCGAGGCCGAGCGGC
The DNA here is from genome assembly GCA_036396315.1 of Alphaproteobacteria bacterium. Taxonomy (GTDB): domain Bacteria; phylum Pseudomonadota; class Alphaproteobacteria; order MPNO01; family DASWLB01; genus DASWLB01. Next base: position 6,847 of record DASWLB010000281.1, on the reverse strand, counting down.
CCGCCTATCTCATCACCTACCCGTCCAACCTGGCGGCGATCCTCGCCGCCTACGAGGCGGCGGGACGCGGATCGCCCGGCGTGATCGAAGTGATCTCGCAGGGCGAGGTGCTGCCGGACGAGGTGCGCGAGCAGTGCCTCCGGGTGTGGAACGCGACCATCCAAGACGGCTACAGCGCTCAGGAAGTCGGCGTCATGGCGCTGCAGTGCCCCGACCATCTCCACTATCACGTGCAGTCGGAAGCGGTGCTGCTCGAGCTCATCGACGAGGATGGAAAGCCGGTGCCCGAAGGCGGCATCGGGCGCGTCGTCGTCACGCCGCTCTACAACCACGCGATGCCGCTGCTGCGCTACGAGATCGGCGATTACGCCCAGTCCGGCCCGCCGTGCCCGTGCGGGCGCACCTTGCCGGTGCTGACGCGCATCATGGGCCGGGCGCGCAACATGCTGGTCACCCCGGACGGCAACCGTTACTGGCCGACCATCGGCAGCCGCCGGTTCCGCGAGATCGCCCCGGTCGTGCAGCACCAGATCGTGCAGACCCGCCCCGACCGGCTCGAGATCCGCCTCGTCGCCGAGCGCGCGCTCACCGACGACGAGACGGCGAAGCTCGAACGCCACATCCGCGGCTCCCTGCCCTACCCGTTCGAGATCGCGATCCGGCCGATGGCCGAGATCCCGCGCCAGCCCAACTCCAAGTTCGAGTATTTCCGCTCCGAAATCGCGGCGCGCGTAGATGGTGTCTGACCGGAGACAATCTTCGGCCTTCCGTTGATGTCATGCCCGGCCTCGTGCCACGGCTGGCCGGTTCAGACGACTCGTGCATCGAAATGTGCGGCGGCCTTGCGCGGTTCCCACCGCAATGCAATGGAGCCGGGACTCGAAACGGAGCCCCGAGAAAACTCGTCATCCCGGGCGCGGCGCAGCGCAGAGCGGTGCGCCGTTGACCCGGGACCCAGGCAAGCCGCGCGTCGTCTCCTGGGTCCCGGCTCTCACCGTCCTTCCAGTAGCTCAGGACGGCTCGGCCGGGATGACAACGGGGAACGAAATGAGCCGGACAGCCCTGGCCTTATGCCGGGCATCCACGGCCTTCTTGCGGCGGTGCCGCGGCACGACCGACGAAAAAAAGGCGACGAGGATCGTCACTTGGAACCGCAGGTGAGAGACATAATCTCGTCAGTGCTCAACCTGACATCGCCGCGCCCGCGAAGTTGTTCGATCAGATTCGAACCGCGACGACGCCTTCTCCGCTGCGGCGCACGCAAGATTTGAACGGACTCGCCTTCGCCGCAGAATGGTGACCGCTCCCTTCGAATTGATGCGCATCGCTATTCCCTACGGCTTCAACAATAGCTTGCCGAGCACCGTGCCGGCCTCGAGCATCGCGTGCGCCTTGGCGGCTTCGGCGAGCGGCAGGCGCGCGCCGATGCGCGGGCGAATAGTGCGCTTCGCCAGCATATCGATCAGGTCGCGCATGCCGGCGCGCCGCTCCTCCGGCCGGTGGTCGAGGTAGTGGATCGAGAAGCGGCACACCGCCGGACACTTGCCCATCTGCTTGCGCAGCTCGGCCATCAGGTCGACGGACGCGTTGCCGCCGAGCCCGCCATAGATCACCAGCATCCCCATGTCGGCGAGCATCGCGAGGTTCTGCGCGACCGTCGGCCCGCCGGCGAGATCGGCGATGAGATCGACGCCCGCGCCGCCGGTGATGGCCTTGACGCGCGCCGCCACGTCTTCGGACTTGCGGTCGATCGCGTGGTCGGCGCCGAGCGATTTCGCGAACGCCGCGCGCTCCGCGCTGCCGACCACGCCGATGGCGGTGAGCCCCATCGCCTTGGCGAGATCGACGAGCGCGTTGCCCATGCCGCCCGCCGCGCCGTAGATCAGGATGCTCTGCCCCTTCCTTGCCCGCGCGCCGTCGCGCAGCAAGTGATAGGCGACCTGGTAGTTGGCGAGGGCCGCGGCCGCCTCCATGTCCACCCCGTCGGGCAGCACGAACACGCCGTCGGCCGGCGTCGCGATGAATTCGGCGTAGCAGCCGCCGCGCTGCGGCCGCTCGCGCGCCGTGACGTAGACGCGCTGGCCGACGCGCGGCGACGTGACGCCCGCGCCCGCCTTCTCGACCGTGCCGCTCATTTCCGTCCCCGGCGTCGCCGGCAAAGGCGGCATCCAGCCATAGGTGCCGCGCCGGATCACCGTGTCGGGGATGCCGACGCCGATCGAATGGGCGCGCACCAGCACCTCGCCCGGCTTCGGCTCGGGAACGGGCGCATCCGCGTACTCGAGCACCTCGGGCGGGCCGGGCTTTTCGAACCGGACGATCTTCATGGCGGACGCTTCCCTTCGCGCGGACGGGGCGCGAAGACTCGCACGGATCGCGCGCCCTGTCACACCGGTCGCGTCGCGACGATCTTGCCATAGGGAAACGCCATCACGGCCGCGGGGCCGCTCGCGCGCCAGTCGAGGCCGCCAGCTTCGGGTGCATCGACGTCGAAACGTTCGAGCACGAAGCCGTTCGCCTCGAACAGACGTCGAACCTCTTCAACCGACGTCAGCGGATAAGTCGCGTTGCCGGCGGCGAACCGCCGGACGAGCGAGATCAGTGATTCGCGATCGAGCCCGAGCGACGGGCCGATCCGGTCGGCCGCGGCAAGCGCGCGTTCGACGAGAAGCTGCGTCTGTGGCTCGGTGGAGCGAACCGGCGTGGGTGGCGCGCCGGGGCGGATTCGGTTGAGAACGGTGACGAGCCTGCCGCCCGGGCGCAGCAGGCGGTACCAAGCTGCCACGGCCGCGTCGCGCCGGTCTGGCGCGATGCGACCGAAGAAGCAATGTGTCGCGATCATGTCGAACGCCTGGCGGGGCGCGTAGTCGACCACGTCGCCTGCGTGGGTCTCGATCCCGACCGACACGCGCTCGGCGTACCAGCGCGTGAGGAACAGCGGCGTCTCGCACACGTCGAGTACCGTGAGATCGAGCCTGGCGTGCGCCTCGGCGTAGATCGCCAGGAGCTGCGCCGGCAGGCAGTAATCCGCGGTGCCTGAGACGAGGACGCGCGGAAACCGCCCCTCGCGCGCGAGCGGGGCCAGCGCCTCGCCGAAGAATGCCGCGTCGTTCGCGGCCGATCCGACGATACCGAGAAGCCGCAAATACTGCCACGCGCCGTGGTAGTCGGCGCAGCCCTCGCCGGTCGCCGGATCGCTGCGGCACAGGCGCCGGGATTCGCGCAGCGCGATGGGCGCGCTTTCGGCCAGCGGCTCGACGAAACGCGGCGAGGCGTCACGCGCGGAATCGGGGGATGGCATCGGGCGCACGATAGAGCACGGGTCCCGTCACGGAAACCTTAACGCGCCGCGCTGCCGAGAACGGCCTAGGCAAAGAAGCGAGCCGGGGGTTACCCTGCCTTGGCGCGCCGTGCGCCAGCGAGGGAAGGGTAGTCGGATGAAGTTCGGCCTGTTTTCCAACAGCCGGCGCTTTGCGCGCGGCGAGGACACCGGGGGCGCCTGGGAAGAGGACATCCACGAGATCGCGGTGGCCGACCGCCTGGGATTCGACGAGGCCTGGATCAGCGAGCACGATTCGCCGGCCGAGCTGATCATCTGCAAGGCGGCGGCGCAGACCAAGTCGATCGAGCTCGGTTCCGCCGTGCGCCCGCTCGCCTATCACCACCCGCTGCAGATCGCGATCGAAGCGAACGCCTGCGACCACCTGACGAACGGCCGCTATCGCCTTGGCATCGGGTTCGGCTTCTACGCCGCGCACATGGAGCGCCGCGGCCTCGACTATTCCAAGACGCGCGAGATGATGCATGCGGCGATCGACCTGATCCAGCGCCTGTGGACCGCCGACGGCCCGATCGACTACGACGGCCCGTTCTGGAAGGGCAAGGAGATGTGGGTGAAGCCGCGCCAGGTGCAGCTGCCGCACCCGCCGGTCGCGGTCGCCGTGGGCAAGACCGATTCGACCGCGGCGCTGGCCGGCGAGCGCGGCTTCCAGGTGCTGACCGGCGACTTCACGCCGATCAAGCGGCTGCACCATTTCAACGAGGTGTTCGCCGAGGGGGTCGAGACCGCGGGGCGCGCGCCGGCGCGCTCGAAGTTCAGCGTGTGCCGCGTGATCTACGTCGGCGAGACCGACAAGCAGGCGCGCGACGAGATGCGCGAGTCCTACAACGCGACGATCAAGTGGGAGGTCGCCAACACGCCGCACCACCAGGTCGAGCGCATCCCGGCGGGCGGCACGTTCGCCGACATCACGTTCGACGACCTCGTCGACACCGGCAATTTGTTCGTCGGCAGCCCCGACACGGTGACGCGCCGCATCGAGGAGTTCTACGAGCAGGTCGGCGGGTTCGGGCTGATGATGTTCCACGCCGGGCGCGACTACGCGACGCGCGACGGGCGCGCGCGCTCCATGCAGCTGTTCATGGAGGAGGTGGCGCCGAGGCTCCGCGGCCTCGATCCCGACCACGCGCCGGTCGCCGCGCGCAACGATGCCGAGCTTCCGCCCGACATCGATCCGGCCGGGCTGACGATGGAAGACTTCATCCACAACCGCCCGCCGGCGTGACGCGCCGCCCATGGGCTTCGTGACGGCCGGCGGCGGCGCGCTCTATTTCGACGTCGCCGAGCCCTCCTCGGCGCGCGCGGCAGGAACGATCCTGTTCCACCACGGCATCGCGGTCGATGCGCGCATCTGGGACGGTTGGCTTCCCGTTCTCGCCGACCGCTATCGCATCGTGCGCTTCGACATGCGCGGCTTCGGCCGGTCGGCCGCGGCGGCGAAGGGATTCGCCTGGTCGGTGCCGAACCTGCTGTCGGACCTGTTCGCCGTCGCCGATGAAGCCGGCGCCGAGCGCTTCCACCTCGCCGGCGAATCGATGGGCGGCACGCTCGCGCTCGCGGCCGCCCTCGACCGGCCGGAGCGCATCGCCTCGGTCACGGTGAGCAACGGCGCCCATTTCGGCGCCTCGGTCCGCAACGTCGCGCACTGGAAGGACATGTTCGCGAAGGACGGGCCGGCGCGCTGGTCGGCTGCGATGATGACGGACCGGTTTTACGACGACGCGCTGCCCGCCGACCGCCATGCCTGGTTCGAGGCCAACCAGGCGAGCCATCCGGTGGACTCGATCCTCGCGGCGCTCGGCGTGCTGGTCGGCGCCGACTTGACCGGCCGGCTCGCCGACATCGCCCAGCCGGTGCTGCTGCTGCATGGCGATTCGAGCCCGTTCATCCCGGTCTCGGTGATGGCGGACATGCACGCGCCGCTGAAACGCTCCGAGTTCCAGGTGTTCGCGCACGCCAAGCACGGGCTACCCTTCTCGAACGGGCGCGAATGCGCCGAGGTGCTCCGTGCCTTCCTCGCGCGGCAAGCATAGTCAACAAGCTGATCACGAACGAAGATTCCGCTTCGATGGCATGCTTATGGCTGCCTTCATTTGGCTTGCATTTCTTGACATCGTTGAAATCGATGTGCAATCTCGCTTTTCGAGACCTTGATCAGGGATCGAGATGGCCACTGCGGTCGAGCGAATCTTGCGCGACCTCCGCGAGCGCGGCGGGTTGCAGGGCAAAGACGTCGCCAACATCGTCGATGTCTCCACGGCGACGGTTTCGCGCTGGTCGCACGGCAAGGGCACGCCGGACCTGCGAACCCAAACCGTCATCGCCGATCTGCGATACGTCGTCGACCGTTTGTCCGATTTCTACACGCCGGACGAAACCCGGCTCTGGCTCCATACCTACCATCCGCTGCTGAAAGGCGAGCGCGCGATCGACCTGATCAATGCGGGGCGGACCGTGGATGTCCTCGCGGTGATCGAACGGCTCGACGCAGGGGCCTACCTCTAGGCTGATGAGCGCGGATCGCCGACCCCGCGATCTCGCGCTTTTGGATGCGCTCGATGCAAAACCGCGCGAGACGTTCGACGGAGTTGTTTGGCGCGCATTGCGCGAGGGACGCGATCCGTTGCAGGGACACCCGTCGGCCGGCCGCTGGGATCCCGGAACGTTCGACGTGATCTACGCGTCGCTCGATCGCGACGGCGCGCACGCGGAACTGCATTTCCATCTGACCCGCCAGCCGGTCTTTCCATCGCGGATGCGGTTCCTATTGCATCGCATTCGCGTGCGCACGCGGCAGAGTCTTCGACTGCCGGACATGAACAGCCTCGACGAGCTGGGCGTCGAAGCGGCGCACTATCGCGACCTTCTCTATTCGCGGACCCAAGAGATCGGCGATGCCGCCGCCTTCCTCGGGTTCGATAGTCTGATCGTGCCGAGCGCGCGTTGGCAGTGCCTCAATATCGTGCTGTTCACCGACCGGTTTGCGCCAGCCGACCTCACGGTGGAAACGGAGGAGCCTGTCGACTGGGACGCGTGGCGGAAAGCGCAACCGAGGCGACTCTAATCTCGCCCGCGCCGGCTCCGCTCGACATTGCGCGCGCCGCCGCCGTAGAGTTTGCCGAACAAGACTAGGCGGTGGGAAACTCCGATGAAGCTCGCGACGCTCAAGACCGGTAAGCCCGACGGCGAGCTGGTCGTCGTCTCGCGCGATCTGAAGCGCATGGCCCGCGTGCCCGACGTGGCGCCCACCCTGCAGGCGGCGCTCGACGACTGGGCGGCGGTCCGGCCCAAGCTCGAGGTGCGCGCCCGCAGCTTGCCCGCGGGATCGGAGCCGTTCGATCCCGCGCGCTGCCATTCGCCCCTGCCGCGCGCCTACCAGTGGTGCGACGGCAGCGTCTACATCGCCCACACCGAGCGCATGGGCCGCTGGATGAAACGCCCGGTCGATCCGCGCTACACCGAGGAGCCGTGGATGTACCAGGGCGCCTCCGACGCCTTCCTCGCGCC
>DASWLB010000280.1:0-2393 GCA_036396315.1 Alphaproteobacteria bacterium | reverse complement strand
GCGGCTCGGCCCGACCGAGTTCCGGCTGCTGCGCTTCCTGCTCGAGCATCCGGGCCGCGTGTTCTCGCGCGAGCAGCTGATCGGCAGCGTGTGGGGCCACGGCGTCTATGTCGAGCCGCGCACGGTCGACGTCCACATCCGAAGGTTGCGCCAGGCGCTCAACGCCGCGGGCGGCAACGACCCGATCCGCACCGTGCGCGCCGCCGGCTATTCGCTCGAGGCCCGCGCCCCGACGGCGGTCGAATAAGACCGCCTAGGCGCGCAGGACAAGCCGCGTGCGCACGATCGCCGGGTCATCGGGCGACGGCGCGCGCGAGAACCCGAGCTTCGCGGCAAGCGCGATCATCGGTGCGTTCTCGCCCATCACGTCGCCCACGAGTTCGCCCGTGCCGCGCGCCCGCGCGTGGTCGATGATGCGGCGCATCAGGATCTCGCCCAAGCCGCGCCGCGCCACGTCGTCGCGCACGACGATCGCGTACTCCGCCCGCTCGTTGTCGGGATCGGCGATCATGCGCACGACGCCGAGCACGCCGTCGTCCGCCTCCGCCGGATCGAGGGCGAGAATCGCCATCTCGCGGTCGTAGTCGATCTGGGTGAGCCGCGCGGCCCAGGCGTCCGACAGCGATTTCAGCCGGTGGAAGAAGCGGAACCGCACCGACCGCGCCGAGAGCCGTTTGAACGCAGCTTGCAGCGCCGGCCCGTCCTCGGGCTTGACCGGGCGGAGCATCACCTCGCGCGCGTCCTTGAGCTGGGCGCGACCTTCGAGCGCACGCGGATAGGGACGGATTGCGAGGCGGTCCTCGCCGGTGCGTCGGGCGCGGGCGACGCGGATGCGCGCATCGAGCGCGACGATGCCGGTTGCGTCGGCAAGCAGCGGATTGACGTCGAGCTCGGCCACCTCGCCGAAATCGATGACGAGCTGGGAGACGCGAACGAGCGCCATCGCCACCGCGTCGATCGCCGCGGGCGGGGCGCCGCGCACGCCCTCCATCAGCCGTCGCACCCGTGTGCCCGCCATCAGCGCGCGGGCGAGCGCCACGTTGAGCGGCGGCAGCGCCAGGGCCTTGTCGTCGATCACCTCGACCGCGACGCCGCCGTGCCCGAACAGGATCACCGGACCGAAAAGCGTGTCCTCGGTCATGCCGAGGATGAGCTCGACGGCGCCCGCGCGCCGGATCATGGGTTCGACCGCGAATCCCTCGATGCGCGCATCCGGGCGCTTCGCTTTGACGCGGGCGAGCATCGCGTCGGCGGCGCGGGCGACGTCGTCCGCCGTCTCGAGCCCGAGCGCGACGCCGCCCACGTCGGATTTGTGGACGATGTCGGGCGAGACGATCTTGACGACCGCGGGAAGGCCGATGCGCAGCGCCGCCTCCGCCGCCGCCTCGGGCGTCGCGACCGTCGCGGTCTCCGCCACCGGGATGCCGTAGGCGGCGAGCACCGATTTCGCCTCGGTCTCGGTCAGCCATTCGCGCCCGTCGGCGAGCGCGCGTTCGATCGCCGCACGGGCAGCGGCGCGGTCGGGCTCCTTCCCCTCGGGCAAGGCCGGCGGCGCCTCCATCAGCTCGCGCTGGCCGCGCTGGTAGCGGACGAGGTGCATGAAACCGCGCACCGCCTCGGCGGGCGTGGCGTAGCTCGGGATGCGCTTCTCGGCGAACAGGCGGCGCGCGGCGGCGACGGCGCCCTCGCCGAGCCAGCAGGTAAGGACGGCGCGGCGCGTACGCCCGGCGGCCGCGACCACCGCCTCGGCCGGCTCGATCGCAGGCGTGACGGCGACCGGGCAGTAGAGCACGAGCACGGCGTCGGCCTCCGGCTCGTCGAGCAGGGCCGCGAGCGCCGCTTCGTAGCGCGCGCGGCCGGCATCGCCGATGATGTCCACCGGATTGCCGCGCGACCAGGTCCGCGGCAGCGCCGCATCGAGCCGCGCGAGGGTCGCGGGCGAGAGCGCAGCGAGCCTGCCGCCGAAATCGATCAGCGCGTCGGTCGCGAGCACGCCGGCGCCGCCGCCATTGGTGAGGATCGCGAGGCGATCGCCGGCGATGCGCGGCGCCGCCGACAGGGTCTCGACCGCGTCGAACAGCTCGCGCAGGTCGTACACCCGCACGATCCCCGCGCGGCGGAACGCCGCACCGTACACCGCGTCCGAGCCCGCAAGCGCGCCGGTGTGCGAGGCGGCGGCGCGCGCGCTTTCGGCGTGCCGACCGGTCTTGATGACGATGACGGGCTTGACGCGTGCGCAGGCGCGCGCCGCCGACAGGAACTTGCGCGCGCTGGTCACCGCCTCGACGTAGAGCAGCACCGCGCCGGTCGCGGTGTCGGCGGCGAGATAGTCGAGCATGTCGCCGAAATCGACGTCCGCCATGTCGCCGAGCGAAACGAGGTGCGAGAAGCCG
>DASWLB010000279.1:0-3763 GCA_036396315.1 Alphaproteobacteria bacterium | reverse complement strand
AGGGGCGGGTCTTAGACCCGCCCCTACGGTTCGCCCGTCGCCAAGCGTTGCGTCGCCGTCTCGATGCGGCGCTCGAGCTCGGCGAGGAACGCCGCGCGCGGCAGGCCGGGCGCGATCGCGGGTTCGAACGACAACACGATGCGGCCCGGGCGGCGCACGAGGCTGCGCCGCGGCCAGAAGAGCCCGGCGTTGTGCGCGACCGGCACGACGGGGAGCGCCAGCTCGCGATAGAGCGCATAGACGCCCGGATGGTAGGGAAGCCGCTCGCCCGGCGCAGTGCGGGTGCCTTCCGGGAAGACGACGATCGCACGGCCGCGGTCGGCGGCGCGCCGCGCGGCGGCGACCATGCGCCGGAGCGCCCCGGCCCCGCCCGTGCGGTCGATGGCGATCATGTCGAGCCGGGCTAGGCACCATCCGACGAACGGCAGGAGAAGGAGCGACCGCTTGAGCACGAAGGCGGGGTCGTCGAACAGCGCGCCAAGCGCGAGCGTCTCCCACGCCGATTGGTGCTTGGCGGCGACGATCGCGGGTGCGGCGGGAATATTCTCGCGCCCGGCGATCTCGTAGGAGAGCCCGCACAGCAGGCGCAGCAAGGCGAGCGTGCCCCGCGCCCACAGGCGCGCGAGCGCGAGGGTTGCGGATCGCGACGGCAACAGCGCGACGCTCGCCACCCCGAAGACGAGCGTCCAGCCCGCGAAGGCAAGCTGGAAGGCGAGCGAGCGAAGGAGGATCATCCCGACCGGCTCTGTCCGTGACTCGTCCACGAGATGCAGCATCGAATCCCTCTCCTCCCCCATGGGGAGGAGAGGGAAAAGTTGCGTCGAGCGGTCAACATCATGGACCGTCGGCATCATTCATTGACCGCCGGCGGTGACGAACGGGCCGCGGACGAGCGCGAGCAGGTATTTGGTGTATTCGCTGACGAGGAGGCTGAGCGTGCCGGGCCAGCGCCACCATTCGTCCTGCTTGAACCGCTCCGGGAACACCGGGTGCGGCACGATCGCGATCCCCGGCAGGGCGCGGCGGAACTCGAGTAGGCTGCGCGGCATGTGGTAGCTCGCCGTCACGAGCCGGAGCGAGCGCAGGTTTTCCGCGTGCATCCAGACCGCCGTCTCCTCGGCGTTGCCGGCGGTCGAATCGGCGACGTAGCCGAGCGCGATGCAGCATTCGACGTCGGAAGGCCGGGCGCGCGACACGCGCAAGAGCGCCGCCACGTCCACGGTGTGGTACACGCCCGAGACGAACAGCTTCGATGCCTTGCCGTCGGCGAGGAGGCGGAGCCCCGCCTCGAGCCGGTCGGAGCCGCCGGTGAGCACGACGACCGCGTCGGTGCGGTCCTCGGGCTCGGGGCCCGGCGCGGGGACGATCGCGGCGAACTCGATCAGGCCGAAGACCCAGATCGCGACGAGGACCGGGACCGCGACCGCGATGGCGCGCAGCCATAGCGCGTCGCGCTGGCGGCGCGGGCGGCGCACCGGGCGCAGCCGTCCCATCAGGTCATCCGGCGGAGCGCGCGCATCACGGTCCGCCGCGCGGTCGCCATGCCGATCGCGGCGGCGGCGACCGGCAGCAGCGCGAGCGCCGTCCACTGCACCGCGCCGAGCCCGAGGGAAGGCAGGAGCGCCGCATCGATCCGCTGGGCGAAATGGAACAGGAGGGCGAGGGTCGCGCCCGCAAGCACGAGGCCGAGCACGCCGCCCTTGAAGCCGAGCGCCATGGCGTGGAGCTGGAACTGGCGGGCGATGAACCCGTCGCGCGCGCCGATCAAATGCAGGATCTCGATCGCGTCGCGGTGGACGACCAGCCCGCTGCGCGTCGCGAACACGACCACCGCGATCGCCGCCGCCGAGATCAGCGCGACGACGATCGCCGCCGTCACCTCGATCGCCCGCGCGAAGGCGGCGAAGCGGCGGAGCCACACGCCGTGGTCGTCGACGCTGGTGCCCGGCACGGATTCGGCGAGGCGCCGCGCGAGCGCGGCCGAATCGAAAGGCGCCCCGCCGGCAAGCTCGACGTCGATCAGGCGGGGCAAAGGCAAATCGGCGATCACCGCGCCGTCGCCGAGCCAGGGCGCGAGCATGGCGGCCATGCGGTCGGGCGGCAGCGCCTCGGCACGCGCCACGCCCGGTGCATTGCGGACGAGCGCGACCGCCGCCGCGACGCGCGCCTCGAGCGCGCGCGGATCGGTCTCGGCGGCGATCGGCAGCACCTGGACGGTGAGCGTTCCGGTCAGGCCGCGGCGCCAGTCGGACGAGGCGTTCGACACCGCCATCGCCGCGGCGAGCGCGAGCGCCGCCAGGAACACCATGAAGCCGGTGATCCACGGCAGGAAGCGCGACGACGGGTCGCGCGCGAGCGGCAGGATCAGCCCGCCCGCCATCACTTGGCCGCGGCCGGCCGGGCGATGGCGCGCGCCGCGATCTCGCCGCGCTCGAGATGGAGCTGCGGATGCGGAAAACGCGCGACCAGCGATTCGTTGTGCGTGGCGACGACCACGGTGGTGCCGATGCGGTTGAGCTCCTCGAGGAGCCGCATGAGCCGCGCCCCGGACCGATCGTCGAGATTGCCGGTCGGTTCGTCGGCAATGAGAAGTTCGGGGCGCGAGATCACGGCGCGGGCGATGGCGACGCGCTGCTTCTCGCCGCCCGACAGGGTCGCGGGACGGGCGCCCAACCGGTCGGCGAGCCCGACCCAGGACAGCAGCTCCTCGACGTGCGCGCGCACGTCGCCTTCCTTGGCGCCGGCGACGCGGAGCGGCAACGCGACGTTGTCGAGGGCGGTCAGGTGCTCGAGCAGGCGGAAATCCTGGAACACGACGCCGATGCGCCGGCGCAGCGCCGGCAGGTCGCGGCGCGGCGCGCGCGCGGTGTCCTTGCCGAACAAATGGATGAGCCCGCGGGTCGGGCGGATGCCGAGATAGACGAGCCGCAGCAGCGACGATTTGCCGGCGCCGCTCGCTCCGGTCAGGAAGTGGAACGATCCCGGTTCCAGACGGAAGCTGATGTCGTGCAGAATCTCCGGCCCAACCCCGTAGCGCAGGCCGACGTTCTGGAATTCGACGACCACCGCGTCACTCCCAGCCGCGTCCCATCGCCTTCCCGCGGCACCATCGCATAGGCCCGCCCGCGGCGTCCAGACCGGGCATCCTTGCTTGCCACAGTGCGGGGGCCCGCCTATAAAATTCGCGACCCGCCCTGCGGCACCGCGAATCCATGATCGTCACCTGCCCCGCCTGCGCCACGCGTTTCGAGGTGGACGAGACCGCGCTCGTCCCCGCCGGGCGGCGCGTGCGCTGCGGCTCGTGCCGCCACGTGTGGCTGCAGGTCGCACCCGCGTCGGAGCCCGCGCCCGAGACCGAGGAGACCGGCGCCGCCGAGGCGGTCGCCGCGCTGCCACAGGCCGAGGCGGCGGAGGCGGCAGAGGAGGCCGCGGCGGAACCCGCGTTCCGTTCGCTGGTCGCGGGCGATGCGGCGGCGTCGCGACCGGCCCGCGCGGCTTCGGGCGAACGCGGCGTGCGGCCGCGCCGGCGCGGACGCGGGCTTGCGGTCGCGCTCTGGCTTCTGCTGCTGATCGTCGTCGGCGGCGTCGTCGCCGTCGCCGCCACGCAGCAGGAGCGCATCGTCGCCGCCTGGCCCGAGGCGCAGCGCCTGTACGATGCGATCGGCTACGGCTTCGAGCCGGTCAACGAGGCGCTCAAGATCCAGAACGTCGCCTGGGAGCGCCAGCGCGACGGCGAGGCGCAGAAGCTCGTCGTCAAGGGCGA
>DASWLB010000278.1:0-1655 GCA_036396315.1 Alphaproteobacteria bacterium | reverse complement strand
TCGCGCGCCGCGCTGAGCGGACCCTCGAACGGGCGCCGGCGGCCGACCGGACCCGGCTTCGCGCAGCCCTCGCGGCGATGCGCGACGATCCGTTCCGCGGCGACATCGCGAGACTGAGGAACCAGCCCGCAACGTTCCGCCGCCGCGTCGGCGCACGTCGACGACGTACGAACAGGATTGACGATCGAACCGCTACTTCGCGCCGGCCTTCGCCTTCATGAAGTCTTCCATGCTCATGCCCTTGAGCGCGCCGTCGAGGTACTCGTTGGGCGCCTCGAAGATCACGATCATCAAGGCGCCGTTGGGCGAGCGCGCGACGTGGCGGTTGCCGCGCGGCCGCCAGACATAGTGCCCGGCAGGGCACGCGCCTTCGGCGTCCTCGAGGCTGCCTTCGAGCATGAAGGTCTGCTCGATCCCGGTATGCTCGTGGAACGGGATCTCGGCGCCCGGCTCCATGCGGACGAGCGCGGTGACGACGCCCTTCTTGTCGTCCTGCAACAGGATCTTGCCCGTCACCCCCTTGAACGGCAGGTCGGTCCAGGGCAGCGCATCGACATCGACGTAGCGCGACGACAATTCGCCGAGCCCCTTGTGGGCCGCGGCGCCGGGTGTCACGAGGGCCATGGTCGCCTCCCAATTCGTCGGGTCGAGCCTCGCACGGAGCGGCCACGCCGTCAAACCGCGGCCCTTGACGCCCCGCGTAAACGCGGCCGATCCTCTCACCGTCGCGGCAAGACGACATCATTCAGGGAGGACGGCATGAGCGTGCGCACCACCGTCGTCGGATCGTGGTGGATCCACCCCGAATTCGAGCAGGAGCTGCGCCGCTACCACACCGGCAAGCTGTCGCCCCGGGACGGCGAGGCGGTCCTCAACAAGGCCGCGACGCAGGCGATCAAGGACCAGCGCGAGCTCGGGCTCGACGAATGGACGGGCGGCGAGTACCACACCGACGATTTCATCCTGCACATGCATCGCTGCCTCACCGGCCTCGAGATCACGCGGCCGGGCGAGCCCGAGCCGTTCGACTACGACGACATGACCTCGGCCAAGGTGGTGGGCGACATCACGGCGCCGAACGGGCTCGGCTATCTCGCCGCCTTCCGGCGCGAGAAGAACCTGCCGGGCGGGGTGCGCAAGGCGGCCGTCGTGTCGCCCTACGAGGCGGTGGTCGCGGCGCGCGAGGACATGGATTCGGTCAACCGGCAGATCGAGGCGCTGACCGCGATCGTCAACGCCGAGCTGCGCGGCATGGCCGACGAGGGCTGCCCCAACGTGCAGCTCGACGCGCCGGTGTTCGGCGGGTTCGTCAATAACGGGCTGATGACGGCGAAGCAGGCGGCCGATTTGATCGCGCCCTGCTTCGCAGGCGTGAAGGCGAAGAAGTCGCTGCACTTCTGCAACGGCAATCTGCGCGGGCGGCCGATCAGCGGCACGCTGCGCTGCGCGCCGTGGGTCGAGATCCTGCAGCGCCTCGAGGGCGTGGTCGACATCGCCGCGTTCGAGGTCAAGTATTTCAGCCAGTTCCACGAGCGCGACGCCTACAAGGCCATGCCGAAGTCGATGCAGCTCGCGGCCGGCATCGTCGACGAGGGCAGCTACTGGATCGAGCCGGTCAAGAAGATCCGCGAGCGCATCGCCGATTGGGCGCGCGT
>DASWLB010000277.1:0-6702 GCA_036396315.1 Alphaproteobacteria bacterium | reverse complement strand
TCAGAGCGCAGCTCCGCTCGAAATTGGCGGCGCCTTCCGCATCGTTGTCAAAGATCACGACGACGTTGTTCTGGATCGAAATGCTGATCAGGCCTTGCAGAAAGCGGAACAGGTTGCCGGTGCCGGAAAACGGGTAGCCCTCTTCCATATCCACAAAGTCGAAAAAGTCGGCGACGTGCGGTTTCAGCAGCTTGAACGCGTGCTGGATGATCTTGGCGTCCGAACTGCCCTCGGTCACGATAAGAAATCGGTTCGACTGATCGAGGGGCCGGACAAATACGCGCCGATCCGCCCATCCTCCCGTTTCCACATCGGCGAACTGCCATGTCACAGGCAGGTCATGGGCGTTGGGGTTAAGCGCGAGGAGGCGCAAGATCGAATAGGCGCTCAGGTTTTCCATGCCTTCGCTGGCATAGTACCGGGCGTAGTTGGGATCTTTCGCTATGGTGCCGAGGCCGAGCCGGTCGAACATCTGGCGCCGGAAGAACTTACCAAAGTCCTCCCCCATCTCGCCGTAGTCGGCTGAGATCGCGTTCACGTCGACCGAGACAAGCGCCTGCTTTAACTCTTCGAAGGTGAAGCGTTGATCGTCAAATCTATTGAACTCAGAAAGGAATTCAAATTCGCGCTCACAGTGCTTCAGGGTGTGACCGACCAACTCAATCCGGTCGACAACTTGGCCGAGCGGCTTCGACATGCCCTCCTTATATTCCGCAAAGAGCTCGTATCGCTCCTCGCCAGATGAATCGACGTAGGTCCCCCCGCCCTCTTTGACATAGTAGTACGGGACCTGCGCCAGGTCAGTCGGCTGGAACAGCGGGCTGTGATCGGCGAAGCTGCTGTTCTTCCCCCAATCAATCTCGAGCCGCCCGACGGCGAGATGGATCATCGAGCCCATCGGCAGCCCCAGGCCAACAAACCATAGAGGCCCAAGGCGTGGCGCATGTCGTCAATCTTCTCCATGAGCCTATCTCCTTTGTCGTGTTTGATCAGGGAATGGTGGCACTCAGCCGACTCGGGGAGAAGCCCGCTCCACAGTCTCAGGCAAACAACCTCTCATTTCTGCACCGGCCGCTCAACAGCGCCCCCGTTGGCAGGCCATCGCCGAACGTCCGCTTCCCACCCATCGCGGACGTTCAAACTGATACGCTACCGCTTCCGCAGCAGCCGCGACGCCGAGGCCCCGCCGTGCTAACACCGCGCCATGGCGCGCGGCACCTTGATCCTGGTGGTGGGGCCGTCGGGGGCGGGCAAGGACACGCTGATCGACGGGGCGCGGCGGCGCTTGGCCGGCGATCCGCGGTTCGTGTTCGCGCGCCGCGCGATCACGCGGCCGGAGAGCGCCGGTGGCGAGGACCACGAGGCGGCGACCGATGCCGAGTTCGCCGGCCGCAAGGCGGCGGGCCTGTTCCTGCTCGACTGGCGGGCGCACGGGCTCGCCTATGGGCTTCCCGCCTCGCTCGCGGCCGACCTTGCCGCGGGCCGCCACGTCGTCGCCAACGTCTCGCGCGCGGCGGTCGAGGAGGCGGCGCGCCGGCTCGCCCCGGTCGCGGTCGTCGCGGTGACGGCGCCGCGCAAGGCGCTCGCGGCCCGGCTCGCGGCGCGCGGGCGCGAGGCGGGCGCCGACCTCGACGAGCGGCTGGCGCGCGAGGGCGCGGTAATGCCGGCGGGCGTCGCGGTCACGACGATCGTCAACGATGGCACGGTCGCCGAAGGGGTGAACCGATTCGCCGCGGCGCTGGAAGCGATCGCCGGCGGCCGAAAATGAACCGGGCGCCTTTCAGCGCCCGGTCCGTTTGCCAAGATGTCGAGCCCGCCTAGCGGCGGTCGCCGAACAGGCGGAGCAGCATCATGAACAGGTTGATGAAGTCGAGGTAGAGCGAGAGCGCTCCCCAGATGGCGAGCTTGCCCGACGTCTCGCTGTCGTGATGCTCGGAATAGGCCTCCTTGATGCGCTGCGTGTCGTAGGCGGTGAGCCCGACGAACACCAGCACGCCCACCACCGACACGATGAAATGGAGCGCCGTCGAGGCGATGAACATATTCACGAGGCTCGCGATGATGATGCCGATCAGCCCCATGAACAGGAACGAGCCCCATCCCGACAGGTCCTTCTTCGTGGTGTAGCCATACAGGCTCATCGCCGCGAAGGTGCCGGCCGAGATGAAGAACACGCGTGCGATCGAGGCGCCGGTGAAGACGACGAAGATGGTCGCCATCGAGAGGCCCATCACCGCCGCGAAGGCCCAGAACACCGCCTGCGCCGTCGAGGCCTTGATGCTCTGGATCTTGAACGACAGGAAGAACACGAAGGCGAGCGGGGCCAGCATCACCACCCAGCGGAGCGGCGTGCCGTACAGCGCCTGCATCAGCTCGGGCGAATTGGCCGTGACGAAGGCCACGATGCCCGTGAGGCAGAGGCCCGACGCCATGTAGTTGTAGACGCGGAGCATATGCTGCCGCAGCCCGACGTCGATCGCTTCGCGCTCGACTGCCGAACCCGGCAGGGTCCGTCTATAGGTCTCGAAAGCCATCTGTCCCTCGCGTGATTGGGGCCGATCCCGGTCCGCTTGTTAGTATGGTGATTGGCGGGGCGAAATCAATACCGGGGTCTTGCGGGATAACCCGTTGGAATTAAAATCACATTTTCGTCATTTCAGGCGTTTCGGAGAAGCGGCGCCGCGGGCTCGCCGAGGGCCCGGATCGTGCCCGCGAACCCGATCGCGATGGCGCCGAACCCGGCCGCCAGCACCGTCACCAGCACCGGGATAGGCAGGAATACCCATTCGAGGCGCATCACCTCGACGACTACGAGATGCGCCGCCACCGTGCCGATGACGGCGGCGATCGAAGCGGCCGCCAGACCGATCGCCGCATGCTCGAGCGCGAAGGCGCGCGCGATGTCGCTGCGCGTCGCGCCGACCGCCTTCAGGATCACCGCGTCCTGGACCCGCCTGCGGTGGCCGGCCGCCACCGCCCCGGCGAGCACCAGGATGCCCGCGAGGATGGTCGCGGCCGAGGTTGCGCGCACCGCATCGGCGATGCGTCCGATCGCCTCGGCGACCGATTCCAAGACGTCGCGCACCCGGATCGAGGTGACGTTGGGCAACGACGCGGCGACTGCGCGCTCCGCCGCGTCCTCGGCGGCGGCCGGACCGTTGATCGCGGCGACATGGGCGGCCGGCGCGCCGTCGAGCGCGCCCGGCGCGAACACCAGCACGAAGTTGAGGTTGAGCCCGCGCCAATCGATCTCGCGCAAGTTGGCGATGCGCGCGGTGACCTCGCGGCCGAGCACGTTGACGGTGAGGCTGTCGCCGACGCCGATGCCGAGCCCGGCCGCCGCCCGCGCGTCGAACGACAGGAGCGGCGGGCCGGCGTAGTCGGGCGCCCACCACGATCCCGCGACGATGCGCGATCCCGTCGGCGGGCGCGCCGACCAGCTCAGCCCGCGGTCCGAGCCCAGCACCCAGGTGCCGCCGCCGCGGCTGCGCAGCTCGCCCGCCGGCACGCCGTTCACCTTGGTGATGCGCCCGCGCAGCATCGGCATGCGGTCGAGCGCGAGGCCGGGCGAAGCGCCTTTCACCGCCGCCTCGAACGGGGCGACCTGGTCGGGCTGGATGTCGATGAAGAAATAGCCGGGGGCGCGCTCGGGCACGCTCTCGCGCGCGAGGTGCGACAGGTTGCCCTCGACCAGCGCGACCGCGATCAGCACGGTGAGCCCCAACCCGAGCGACACCACGACGGAGCCGGTGGGCGCGCCCGGCCGGCACAGATTGGCGAGCGCGAGGCGGAGCGCCGCGCCGTTGCGCGGCCGGGCGCGCGAAGCCGCGTGGCGCAGAGCCGCAGCGGCAATCGAGAACACGACGAGGGTCGCCGCGGCGCCGACGACGAACCAGGTGGCGAGCCTGCGGTCGTGCGCATCGGCGATGGCGAGCGCGGCGAGCAGGGCCGACGCCGCCCCGACCGCAATCGCCGTGCGCCATCCGGGTCGCGCCGATTCCGGCGCCACCACGTCGCGAAACAGAGCGGCCGGCCTCACGGCGCAGGCGCGGGCGATCGGCCACAGCGAGAACGCGACGGCGGCGACGAGCCCGAATGCGGCGGCGATGGCGAGGGGGCGGGGCTCGATGCCGGCCTCGATCGGGATCGGCAGCGCCGGCCCGGCCAACGCGACCGCGAGGAACGGAACCGCTGCGCCGAACGCGGCGCCGGCCGCGATCGCCGCCGCCGCCATGACGAGGATCAGCAGGAAATAGGTGCGGAACACCAGGCCGGTGGACGCGCCGAGGCATTTGAGCGTCGCGATGGTCGCGATCTTGCCGGAAAGATAGCCGCGCACCGCGTTGCCGACCCCGACCCCGCCGACCAGCAAGGTGGTGAGCCCGACGAGGGTGAGGAACTGCACGGTGCGGTCCACCCATCGCCGTACCTCGGGCGAGGAATCCTCGACCGTGCGCACACGCCACGTGGCGTCGGGAAACGCCGCCTGCAGGACGGCCGCGCTTGCCTCGGCGTCGGCGCCCGCGGGCAGCCGCAGGCGATAGTGGTAGTAGATCAGGCTGCCCGGCCGCACCAGCCCGGTGTCGGCGAGGCTCGCGGTCGCCACCATCAAGCGCGGCCCGAGCGGGAAGCCGCCGCCGCCGCCCGCGAGGTCGGGCTCGCGCACGATGCGCCCGCGCAGCTCGAAGGTCGCGTCGCCGACGCGGATGCGGTCGCCAACCTTGGCGCCAAGGCGCGAAAACAGCGTCGCGTCGGCCACCGCGCCCCAGGCGCCGCCGCGCCGCGCGAACGCCGCCGCGGGCGCGAGGTCGGGATCGAGCGCGAGCCGGCCGTAGAGCGGATAGGCGTCGTCCACCGCCTTCAGCTCGACCAGCGAGCGCGCCTCCGCGGATTCGGTTCGCGCCATGGTGCGCAAGGTCGCCGCCTCGGACACCGCGCCCGCGCGCGCGATCGCCGCGCGTTCGGGCGCCGTGAGCGCGACGTGAACCGTGCGGATCGCCACGTCGCCGCCCAGCATGGCGCGCGATTCGGCTTCGAGCCCGCCCTCGATGGCGCGGCCGAGCGAGCCCACCCCCGCGATCGCGCCGACGCCGAGTGCGAGGCAGGCCAGGAACAGCCGGAACCCGCGCACCCCGCCGCGCAGCTCGCGTCGCACCAGGATAAGCGCGGTTCGCATTACGCCCGCGCTGCGGCGCGGGGCGGGCGCCGATCGCCGGCGATGCGCCCGTCGGCAAGCCGCACCTCGCGGGCGCAGCGCCGCGAGATCTCGGGATCGTGGGTGATGAGCACGAGCGTGGAGGCGCGCCGCCGCGCGAGGTCGAACAGGAGGTCGATGATCTGGTGGCCGGTCTCGCCGTCGAGGTTGCCGGTCGGCTCGTCGGCGAGCAGCAGCTTCGGTTCGCCGACGAAGGCGCGCGCGATCGCGACGCGCTGCTGCTCGCCGCCCGAAAGCTGGCCGGGGTAGTGGCCGAGACGGTGTGCGAGCCCGACGGCGGCGAGCGCGCGCTCGGCGCGCGCAAACGCGTCGGTCACGCCCGCGAACTCGAGCGGCACGGCGACGTTCTCGAGCGCGGTCATCGTCGGCACCAGGTGGAAGTTCTGGAACACGATGCCGATCGCGTCACGGCGGAAGCGCGCGAGCCCGTCCTCGCCGAGCCCGCCCAGATCGGTGCCGGCGACGACGACGCGGCCCGCGCTCGGCCGCTCGAGCCCGGCCGCGATCATCATCATGGTGGACTTGCCCGAACCCGAGGGCCCCAGCACCGCCACGGTTTCGCCGGATTCGACCGCAAGGGTCACGCCGCGAAGGACATTGACGGGGCCGGCCGCGCTCGTCAGCGTGAGGTGGACGTCGTCGAGAAGCAATATGTCGCCGTTCGCCATCATCTCCCGCCTTGGCCTCGCGCGCGGCCTTTGCCCATATGGCACGCGCAGGACCGTTTTCAATGCGTTGACGGCGGCCGGGTTCGCCGCGATCACGTCGATTTGCGCGGGCGCCGCGCGGGCGGAACCCGCGCGAATCCTCGTCCTCGGCGACTCGATCGCCGCCGGCTACGGGCTCGCGGCGGACGAGGCCTTCCCGGCGCGGCTCGAATCCCACCTGCGACGGGCGGGCCACGAGGTGCGGGTGATCGACGCCGGCGTGTCGGGCGACACGACCGCGGGCGGCTTCGCGCGGCTCGACTGGGCGCTCGCCGACCGGCCGCATATCGTCATCGTCGAGTTGGGCGGCAATGACGGGCTGCGCGGCATCGCGCCCGCGGCGACGCGCGCCAACCTCGATGCGATCCTGGCGCGGCTCAAGGCGCGCGGGCCGCGCGTGCTCTTGACCGGCATGCTGGCTCCGCCCAATCTCGGCGCGGAGTACGGTCGGGCGTTCGACGCGATCTACCCGGAGCTTGCCGCGAAGTACGGCGTCGCGCTCTATCCGTTCGTCCTGGACGGCGTCGCGGCGCAACCCGATCTCAACCAGCGCGACGGTATCCATCCGAATGCGAGAGGAGTCGCCGTCATGGTTGACCGCATCGCGCCTTATGTGGTGCGTTTGCTCGACACGCCGAACGACGGAGGCTGAGCGATGGAGACGACCACCGAGACGTTCCGGCTCGCCCACGCCGCGGACGCGCCCGCCGATGCGCTGGTCGAACGCTGCCTCGCCGCGCTCGGCCCGGTTCAAGCGGGCGCCAATATCGGGTTCGTCTA
>DASWLB010000276.1:0-5337 GCA_036396315.1 Alphaproteobacteria bacterium | reverse complement strand
TAGATGATCGCGCCGCCGCGCCCCTGCTTGTACATCTGGCGCAGCGCCGCGCGCGTCGTGAGGAACGCCCCGTCGAGGTGGATCGCGAGCAGCTGGCGCCACTTCGCGAACTCGAACTTGTCGAGCGGCGCGACGATCTGGATGCCCGCGTTCGACACCAGCACGTCGATGCCGCCGAGCGAAGCCACCACCTTCGCCATGCCGTCCTCGACCGCCGCCTCGCTGGTCACGTCCATGGCGACGCCGAGCGCGCGCTTGCCGGACGGATCGAGCTCCTTCGCCGCCCGTTCGGCGCCGGCGGCGTCGAGATCGGCGATCGCGACTTTGGCGCCCTCGCGCGCGAAGGTCGCGGCGATCTCCTTGCCGATCCCGCTCGCGGCCCCGGTCACGACCGCCACCTTGTCCTTGAGACGCATCGCATGCCTCCTTCCGGCAGGCCCGGGTACGGCTACTCGCGCCCGTCCTGCGACAGATCGAATGTGACGACACCTTCCGCGCAGGTCGGGCGCTCGAGCACTTCGGGATGGCGCAACGTGCGGACCGTGTCTTGGTAGCCGGCCCGCCAGTGCTCCTCCATCGACAGGCGCGAGAACTCGTAGTCCTTCGAATGACCCTCGTAGGCGCGCGTGCGATAGATGAGGTGGACGATGTTGCATACCCCGTCGTCGGCGAGCCCGGCGAGGTACCGGGCTTCCGGGCTGTCCCGTTGCGTCTTGGGCAGCTTGCCGAGCAGCGCCGCGATGGCGTGGCGCATCGTCTTCGCCGACTTGAACTGGCTGGTGGCGGCGCGGGTGCGCGACGAGTACTGGATCTCCTTCTGGCGGGTCAGCACCTCCGGCATGTCGCGCGGCGCTTCGCCGCGCGCGCTCCACAAATCGACCTGGAAGACCAAGAGGTCGCGGTCGGTGCCGTGCTCGACCACCCAGTGGAGCGGCGTGTTCGACACGAGCCCGCCGTCCCAATAGTGCTGGCCCTCGATTTCGACCGGCGGCAGTCCGGGCGGCATGGCGCCGGACGCCATGACGTGTTCCGGCCGGATCACGTGGGTCGTCGAGTCGAAATAGCTGAAATTGCCGGTCCGCACGTTGACCGCGCCGACGCTCATGCGCAGCTCGCCCGAATTGATGCGGTCGAAATCGGCGACGCGCTCGAGCGTCGATTTGAGCGCGGCCGTGTCGTAGAAGCTGATCGCCTCGGCGGTTCCCGGCGGGCAGAGCCACGGCGGCACCGCGCGCGGCGCGAAGAAGCCGGGCGCGCCCTGCGCCATCGCGACCGCCGCGCTCGCCTGGTTGGCGACGCCGCGCGCGAAGTCGCCGACATGCCGGGCGGCCTCGGGCGCGAGGGCCCAGACCCAGCCGTGATCCGAGGTCACCGCTTCCCAGAACTCGCGGAGCTTCGCGACCCGGTCCTCCGGCCGGTTGCCGGCGACGATCGCCGCATTGACGGCGCCGATCGAGATGCCGGCGATCCAGTTGGGCGCGATCCCGGCCTCGTCGAGCGCCTCGTAAACGCCCGCCTGATAGGCGCCGAGCGCGCCGCCGCCCTGGAGCAAGAGGGCGATGCAGTCGAAGGGCGGTCTTGCGGCGGTCCGGTGGGTGCGTTTGGTGGGCCGCGTGGCCATGGCAGCTGTTCCCTTGCTGCGCGGCTTCGCCCGGTCTGCACAAAATCGCAGCAGGCCCGCGACGTGGCGGGCCGGGCGGGGTCGCTATCGCGTGGATGGCGACGGGGACATTGGTTACGCGGGCGGGTTCGTCAAGGCGCCGCGACGCGATGGCGCCGCGGCCCCCTCATGCCATCATTTTGCCCAGTGACCATACCAAATCTCCCAGAGGCTCACCCGTGCTTTGGTCTCGCCCTTCGAGACGCCCGTCCTTCGACACGCTCAGGACGGGCTCCTCAGGGCGAACGGATTTTTTGATTCCAAATCAAACCGTTCGTCCTTCGAGACACGGTCCTCGCTGTTCGCTCGGACCGCCCTCAGGACGAACGGAAGTCATTCGCAATTGTCCTGCTCCCTAAAGGGAGGAGAGGGAGAATTGGCGTCAAACCGCCAGCATCAACGGACAATCGTCAGGCGGCGCTGCCGGCGATGCGGCGGGCCGCCTGGTGGCTTGCGCGGGCGAAGATGCCGGCGCCGGGCACGCGTTCGAAGGCGTGCGCCGCGCCGGTCACGTCCTCGCGCTCGCCCAAGAACAGGACGCCGTCATCGGCGAGGATCGCCGACATCTGGAGCAGCGCCTCGCGCCGTTCGTCGTCGCCGAAATGCGACAGCACGTTGCGGCAGAACACGACGTCGAACGCACCGAGAGCGCGCGGCGATTCGATCAGGTTGAACCGCTCGAACTTGACCGCGTTGCGCACCGGCATGCCGAGCCGCCAGCCGGTGCCCTCCTGGCGGAAATGCTTGATGAGGAGGCGCGTCGGCACGCCGTGCTGGACCTCGAGCTGGCTGAAATACGCGGCCTTGGCTCGCGCGAGCGAGGTCTCCGACATGTCGGTCGCGACGATCTCGACCTTGAGACCGCTCAGGCGCGCCGCCTCCTCGCGCAGGATCATGGCGATCGAGTACGGCTCCTGCCCGGTGGCGCAGCCCGCGCACCAGATGCGCAGCGTCTCGGCGCCGGCGCCGCGCCGCGCCTGGGCGAGGCCGGGCAGCACCGCCTGGCGAAACGCGACGAAGGGCCGCCAGTCGCGGAAGAACGCGGTGTCCTTCATCATCATCGCATCGACCACCTCGGCGACGAGCCGTTCGTTGCGCCCGTCGCGCACCGCCT
Source organism: Alphaproteobacteria bacterium (assembly GCA_036396315.1). Lineage (GTDB taxonomy): Bacteria > Pseudomonadota > Alphaproteobacteria > MPNO01 > DASWLB01 > DASWLB01. Next base: position 2,563 of record DASWLB010000276.1, on the reverse strand, counting down.
GGGCGAGCGCGTCGATGTCGCGCTGGTTGTGGCGGCGCGCGACCGGCGCGAGGCGCATCTCGACGAGGTAGGCCATCTCGCCGGTCAGATTGAACCCGGCGCCGCGACGCACCGCGCGCGCGACGCATTCGAAACTCTCGCGCTTCATGGCGATACGCTCACAACAGCCCCACCTGGGTGAGCTTGGCGTGGAAGATCTCGCTGTCGAACGGCTTGACGATGTATTCGTCGGCGCCCTCGCTCAGCGCCTCTTCCATGTGCGCCGCGTCGCCTTCCGCGGTGCAGAACACCACGATCGGCCGGTTGCCGCCCTCGCTGCGACGCAGCGCGCGCAGGAACTCGATGCCGGAGAGCTTGGGCAGGTTGAGGTCGAGGAGGACGGCATCGGGCATCGCCGCCTTGCAGCGCTCGAGCGCCGCCTTGCCGTCGGCGGCCTCGTCGGCCGCGAAGCCGAGATCCTCGAGGATCCGCCGCACGACCATGCGGATCACCCTGGAATTGTCCACAATGAGGCAGGTCTTGGTGCGTTCTTCCGCCATGACCGAATCCGCGAAGCCGGGCCTTGGCCCGGACCCCGAACGGTCGCGGAAATAGGTTAAAAATCCTTAAAGTTTTAGGCGGGCTTGCCGACCGCGAAGCGGATCGCGACCTGGTCGGCGCCGGGCGCCACGTCGAGCGCGGAGCCCGCGGCCTCGGCCACACGGGCGGTGAAATAGGCGTGCACGTTGCGCGCGGTGAGCTGGGCGACCGGCGCCGCGCCGTTCAAGGCGTCGAGGCTCGCCGGCTCGACGCGGGCGCCCTTGCCGGCGGCGGTGATGGCGACGGCGGGCAATGCGCCCGGGGTGAGCGCAAGCGTGAGCTTGCCGCCGCGCGGCAGCGCCTCGACCGCGAGGATCAGCGCGTTCAACAGGAGCTTCATGCCGCGCCGTCCGAGCCCGCCGTCGGTGCCGGCCTCGAGCGATGGCCATTCGACCGTCACCTTACCGTCGCCCAATATGCCCTCGGTCAGCCGGCGCACCTCGCCGATCGAGATCGGCGGCGCGTCCTGGCCGCCGAGCCCGTAGGCGATGCGGTAGTACTGGAGCCGGCCCGAGGTTTCCTTGGCGCTGGTGGCGATCAGGTCGGAGACCTCCTCCAGCATGTCGGACCCGCCGTCGGCGAGCAGCTCCATGCCGTTGTTCACCGCGGTCACCGGGCTGATCAGCTCGTGGCACAGACGCGAGCAGATGAGCTCGAGAACGCGCAACTCGACGGTCTGCTCCATCGCCCCTCCTCCCGGGATACGGCCCGGTTCTACGCGCCGCGGGTTTCCCGAACCTTAATCGCGCCGCAGCCGCGCCGTCACCCCCCGGCCGAGACGTCGGCGTGCACCTGCATCAGCTTCGGGATCTCCGATAGGCGCCATTTGCGCCCCATGCCACATTCGGTGGCGACTCCGAAGCGTTTCGCGTACTTGCCGGCCGCCGCCATGCGCCGCCGCGTGCCCTCGACGCCGTCCGCGAGATGCACGAGCCCGAGATAGAGCTCCGTCTCGCGATGCAGCTTGAGCTTCTTGAGCGGCGCGAAGAACGCCTCGTCCGACCGGTCCTGCGGCACCGGCATGTGAATCCAGGCGATCTTGCGCGCGATCGCGGCCGAGATCGCGTTGGCAAGCTCGGTCATCTTGGTCGAATCCTGCGGCTCGACGAAATGCCGCCCGCCGAAATCGCCGTAACAGAGATGCATGCCGAGCTCGACGTCCTCCGGCACCGCGTCGGCGAGGCGCTTGAGGCGGGCGATGATCTCGCCTTCGCTCTTGTTGCCGCCGGAGAAGGTGAAGCGGCCGTCCCACATGATCATTTCCTGGCACACGTCGAACTGGATGGCGAGGTCGCGGTGCGGAATGGCGGCGGCGATGAGGCCGATCTCGCGCACCATCGCCGCCTCGAACAATTCTTCCGCCTTTGGCTGCGAGTCCTGGACGAAGAACGCCGAGGTGACGGCGAGCGGCGTCGGCAGGCAGACCTGGAACTTGCAGCGCCGGGGCACCGTTCCCGCCTTCCGCGCCGCCTTGAAGTCGAGATAGGAGCCCTTGGCCTCGCGCGCGTAGCCAAGCTCGCCCATCACCATGTCCTCGGGCGCGACGTTCGCGCGCAGCTTGAGCGGCACGACGCCGGTGTTCTGGAAGCCGCCCGCCGCGTGCTCGAACAAGGGATGGGTGCGGAGCCCCGCGTAGTTGAACCCGATCCAGCCCTTGCGCGCGCCCGGCTCGCCGTCCGGCACGCGCTTCAGATGCGGCCCGAGGATCCGCCCGGCGGTCTTGAACACGTCCTCGACGGTGAGCAGGTTGATCGAGCCCACGAGCAGCACCTTGCCGGCCGCATTCGCCATTATTCCGCTCCCGTTGTCATTGCGACGAGACCGCCGCGTGGATGCGCATCAGCTCCGGCACCTCGCGCACGCTCCATTTGCGCCCCATGCCGCATTCGGTCGCGACGCCGAAGCGCTTGGCGTGGTTGCGCGCCGCCGCGATGCGCCGCTTGGTTCCCTCGATCCCGTCCGACAGGTGCACGAGGCCGAGATA
>DASWLB010000275.1:0-2522 GCA_036396315.1 Alphaproteobacteria bacterium | reverse complement strand
CCCCCGCGGCGATCGCACAGGGCACGGCGGAGACCGGCAAAGGTTCGGGCGAGGTGCGCCGGATCGACAAGGAGGCGGGCAAGGTGACGATCCGCCACGGCCCGCTCGAGGGGCTCGACATGCCGGCGATGACGATGGTGTTCCAGGTGAAAGAGCCGGCGATGCTCGACCGGCTCAAGGTCGGTGAAAAGATCGTGTTCACCGTCGAACGCGGCGGCGGGGCGCTGACCCTGCTTTCGGTCGCGCCGGCGAATTGACCCTCAACCGACGGTCGGCTTCTCCCGCTCGCGCTTCGGCGCGGCCGGCGCACGCTCCGATCGGTCGGGCGTGAGCATCCGGCTGCGCCGGTTCAGCTCGTCGAGCACCTTGCGCCGGTAGTCCGGGTCCCACACGACGCGATCGAGGTCGATGTCGCCGTCGCGTGTACGCCGGGCGTCATCTCCCACGATGCGGTCTGGCATCTGATCGAACAACCCCGCGACCCCCTCGTCGCGACCCGGCCGCGCGATGCAGCCGCGTCACCCCCTAAATGGTACCCGAATGCGGCATTTGTTAGGCCCGCGGCGCGCAACACTACCATGATACCACAGAGATAAAACCTTGAGGCACGGTGCTTTTTTTGGATTGACTGCGCGTCGAGCTGTGGCATATTCCGCGCGCTCCTTCACCTTATCGTGAGTCCGATGAAGACCTACTCCCAGAGGCCGGCGGACGTGACGCGCGCCTGGACCGTGATCGACGCGGACGGCGTCGTGCTCGGCCGGCTCGCCTCGATCGTCGCCATGCGGCTGCGCGGCAAGCACAAGCCGACCTACACGCCGCACGTCGATTGCGGCGACAACGTCATCGTCGTCAACGCGGAGAAGGTGCGGCTGACCGGCAAAAAATACGACGACAAGGTGTTCTACTGGCACACCGGGCATCCCGGTGGCATCAAGTCGCGCACCGCGCGCCAGACGCTCGAGAGCAAGTTCCCCGAGCGGTTGATCGAAAAGGCCGTCGAGCGCATGGTGCCGCGCACCAAGCTCGGCCGCGATCAGATGCGCAAGCTCCATGTCTACGCCGGCACCGAGCATCCGCACGTGGCGCAGCAGCCGAAGCCGCTCGACGTCGCCGCGATGAACCCGAAGAACAAGAGGAGCGCCTAGGCATGGCCACCCAGTTCTCCACGGCTGCGGGCGCAGCGCCGGTCTACGAGCGCAAGGTGGACGAAAAGAACCGCGCCTACGCGACGGGAAGGCGCAAGGATGCGGTGGCGCGGGTGTGGGTCATGCCCGGGAAGGGCAAGATCACGGTGAACGGGCGCGAGAGCGAGCGCTACTTCGCGCGCCCGACGCTGCGCATGCTGATCAACCAGCCGTTCCTCGTGGTCAACCGCGCCGGCCAGTACGACGTGTGGTGCACGGTGTCGGGCGGCGGGCTGTCGGGCCAGGCGGGTGCGCTGCGCCACGGCATCGCGCGCGCGCTCACCCACCACGATCCCAACGTGCGGGCGATCCTGAAAAAGGCCGGGTTTCTGACGCGCGACCCGCGCGTCGTCGAGCGCAAGAAGTACGGCAAGCCGAAGGCGCGACGCAGCTTTCAGTTCTCGAAGCGCTGACCGCGCGGCGCGAAGATCGGGACTGGGCAGGGCGCCCCATCCGGGCGCCCTTTCCTTTCGGGCAATCCGGAGACTATGTTGAAGGCGACGGCGATGAGCACCAAACCCAACGCGATTCGGACCGCGATCCTCGGCGCGAGCGGCTACACGGGTGCCGAGCTCGTGCGCCTCTTGCTGCATCATCCCTCGGTGGAGATCCGCGCGCTGACCGCGGACCGCCAGGCCGGCAAGCCCTACGCCAGGGTATTTCCGCAGTTCGTCGGGCGCGCGCTGCCGGATCTCGTCGCGATCGGCGACGTCGATTTCGGCGCAATCGATCTCGCGTTCTGCTGTCTGCCGCACGGCACGACGCAGGAGGTGGTGGCCGGGCTGCCGAAGCACCTCAAGGTGATCGACCTCTCGGCCGACTTCCGCCTCGCCGATCCGAAGCTCTACGCCGAATGGTACGGTCACGAGCATCGGGCGCCCGCGCTCCAGCAGGAGGCGGTGTACGGGCTCACCGAGCTCGCGCGCGCCGCGGTCAAGTCGGCCCGGCTCGTGGCCAATCCCGGCTGCTATCCGACCTCGGCGATCCTGCCGCTCACGCCGCTCCTCGAGACGGGCGCGGTCGAGGCCGGCGACATCATCATCGATTCCAAGTCGGGCATGACCGGCGCCGGCCGCGCCGCCAAGGAAGAGATGCTATTCAGCGAGGTCTCGGAAGGCATTCACGCCTACGGCGTTGCATGGCACCGGCACATGCCGGAGATCGAGCAGGAGCTCGCGCGCGCCGCAGGGCAAAAGATCGTCGTCGCCTTCACCCCACATCTGATGCCAATGAATCGGGGAATCCTGTCGACGATCTACGTACGCCTCGCCAACGGCGCCGACGCGAAAGGGCTGCGCGAGGCGATCGGCAAGCGCTACGCGGGCGAGCCGTTCG
>DASWLB010000274.1:0-2065 GCA_036396315.1 Alphaproteobacteria bacterium | reverse complement strand
CGAAGCTGCCGGTGCCGTCGAGCCCGAGCTCGGCGCCCTCGGGCAGCCCCATCGGCGCGTGGGCGAACCCGGCGACCTTGGCGAACGGCACGGCGCGGTCGGTGCCGGCGACGCGGAACGATCCGTCCGCGAACTCGACGTCGGATTCGGCCGCCTCCAGCATGTGGGCCGCGAGCCGGCGGCCCTTGCGCACCACCTCGTCCACCGCGCCCTTGAGGGCGGAGCCGCCGGTCATCGCGCTCCGCTCGGCGAACGTACCGCGCCCGAACAGCACCTGGTCGGTGTCGCCTTGCATCACCCGCACCCGCCCGATCGGCACGCCGAGCCAGCCGGCGACGAGCTGGGCGTACATCGTTTCGTGCCCCTGTCCGGTCGCCATCGTGCCGGCCTGCACCGTAACGCTTCCGCCCGAATCGACGCGCAGCTCCATCCGCTCGCCGTACAGGCCCGCGGATTCGACGTGCATGCACATCCCGATGCCGCGCAGCCGCCCGCGGCCCCGCGCTTCCTCGCGCCGCGCCGGAAAGCCGGACCAGTCCGACGCGGCGAGCGCGCGCTCGAGCACCAGCGCGAAATCGCCCGCATCGTAGGTCTGGTGGCCGTGCGTCGTGTACGGCATGGCGGAGGCGGGGATCATGTTGCGGCGGCGCAGCTCGATCCCGTCGATCCCCATCTCGCGCGCCGCCTTGTCCACCAGCCGCTCGATCACGAAGGTGCATTCCGGCCGACTCGTGCCGCGATACGGACCGATGGGCTGGGTGTTGGTGAACGCGCCGGCGATCTCGGCATACATGGCAGGCACGTGGTACACGCTGGTCCAGGAATGCATGGCGACGAGGCCCGGCACGCCCGCCGACATCACGAGGTAGCCGCCGACGTCGAGGATCGCGGCGGCCCGGAGGGCGAGGATGCGCCCGTCCGCGTCGAACGCGAGCTCGGCCGCCTCGCGCTGGTCGCGCCCGTGCGAGTCGGACGCGAGGCTTTCGGCGCGATCCGACACCCATTTCACCGGCCGGCCGAGCGTCCGCGCCGCCCAGACGGTGAGCGCGTCCTCGGGGTACACCGGCCCCTTGGCGCCGAACCCGCCGCCCACGTCGGGCGCGATCACGCGGAAATCGGTCTGCGGCATCTTGAAGACCGCGCCGGCCAGTACCTCGCGCACCCGGAACGGCGCCTGGGTGGTCGAGTACAGCGTGACGCGCCGGCGCGCCGGATCGTAGTCGGCGACCGAGGCGCGCGGCTCGATCGCGGCGGCCGAGGCGCGCGGATAGTGGAAGTCGAGCCGCGCCACGTGCGCCGCGCGGGCGAAGGCGGCGTCGGTCGCGTCCTTGTCGCCGCGCGCGATTCGGTAGCACAGATTGCCCGGCGCCTCGTCCCAGACGAGCGGCGCGCCCGGCGCGAGCGCGGCGTCGGACGCGGTGACGGAAGGCAGCGGCGCGTAATCGACCGCGACCAGTTCGGCGGCGTCGCGCGCCTGATCGAGCGTTTCGGCGACGACCAGCGCGATCCGGTCGCCGACGTGGCGCGCCTTGTCCTGCGTCAGGATCGCCTGCGACGGGCTCCGCGAGGCGACGCCCGCGACCGATTGCGGAATGGTCGGACAGGTCAGGTGCCCAAGCCCCTCGTGCGCCGCATCCGCTCCGGTCAGCACCAGGAGCATGCCCGGCGCGGCGCGCGCCGCCGCCGTATCGACCGACCGGATGCGGGCATGGGCGTGGGGCGAGCGCACGACGCAGGCATGCACCATGCCGGGCAGCGCGACGTCGGCGACGTAGCGGCCCCGCCCGGTCAGGAACCGCTCGTCCTCGAGGCGCGGCAGCGCGGCGCCGATCCCCGCATGCGGCGCGCCCGCGCGCCCGTCCGCCGTCCGATCCATAAACCCCCTCCGTTAACGCCTCGTTCAGCATGGCGCGCCCCGCCGATGCCGGCATCCTCGTCCAACCCTTTGTTAAGGCCGAAATATTAAGGTCGGGGCGGGATCGGCGCCAGCCAGCGGGGGCAAGCGATTATGCCGGATTCGACCGAAATCCTGATACGCCAGTCGACAACCGACGCGGGCCAGCAG
>DASWLB010000273.1:0-2279 GCA_036396315.1 Alphaproteobacteria bacterium | reverse complement strand
GCTGCACCTGGTTGTCGTCGGGCAGCATCGGCATGTCGTCGTAGGCGCCGCGCCTTTTCGCCTCACGAAAGATGTGGAACGTCTTCTTGCGCGCCATCGTCGGGCCTCCCTGTTCGCTCACCCGCCGGACGCGCGCGCGACCTCGGCGAGAGCGCCGCGCCCTTGCGTCGCCGTCGTGTGCTGTTCGGCGTAGCGGTCCCAACCCCAGGCGGCGACCGGGAACGGCGGATTGACGTGGCCGCACTTCGCGCAGGTCCGGAGCTTCGCCTCGCCGTTGAAATCGGCGAACAAGGACGGCAGGAGCGCGACCGAGACGAACGCGAGCTTCGTCTCGTCGGCGTCCGCGGGCGGGGTCGCGTCGAACTCCTTGAAGAAGATCTCCTCGTGGCATTTCTCGCAGCGGACGCTCACCGCCTCGCTCTGCACACCGGCGTCGGCTTGGCGCTGGGTGATCAGCATGACCGCGTACGCCTTCGGATCCTTCTCGTTCTTGAGGAACGAGTTGACGCCGTGCGACCGCGCGCCGACGAAGACCTGGCCGGTCGCCAGCATCGCGCCGTTCGCCGCCATGGTGACGACCACCTCGTCCTGTGTGTTGTGGTGGAAGAAATGGCCGTAATTGGCGGCCGGGCCGCCCTTGAGCAGCGCGCCCGCCGGCACCATCGCGCCGGGATACAAATACGGGAACAGCGGCATGAGCTGGGTGTTGCCGTGCTGCATCGCGTCGAACACGTTGACGCGGAGCGGCGGCCGGTCGGGCCGGGGCGGCGCGATCGACAGGGTCTTCTCGGGCATGGCTTGCCTCCCTCGAGCGAAACGCGCGCCGGTCAGCGCGGGCCGAACTGCTTCAGCATCTGCACCATTTCGGCGCGCGATTGGGCGAAATGGACCTCGTGCATCTCGTCCACGGGAAAGCCCAATATCTCCATCTGCTCCTCGACCTTCTCCTTCGAATCGGCCTCGAAGATCGACACGAGGAACCCGTCCGCGATGTTGACGTAGATCTGGCGGAACGAGGCGACCTTGGCGTCGAGCACGTTCTTCGCGTTCTGCGCCAGCTCGTCGCGTTTCATTCCCGGCGCGCGATGGATGGTGATGAATTGCGGCACGTCCGTTCCTCCCGTTTGCGATCGCCCGCGCCTAGAGGCCGACCTCCTGGGCGAGCTTCTCGGTCCGCGACGCGGACCACGAGTTGCGGTTGCGGCTCTCGGCGTCGAGCGCCCTCTGGATGCGCACGACGAATCGCTTGAAGGCGGCGACCTCGTCGGGCGAGAGCACGGCGAGCGCGAGATCGTTCGAATGCCGGATGAGCGGCGACATGGTGGCGGCGAGCCGCCTGCCGCGCGCCGTGAGATGGACGTAGCTTTTGCGACGGTCGTGGGCGGCTTTGACGGTGCGCACCAGCCCCGCGCGTTCGAGACCGCGCACCGCGGAGACCGTGGTGGGACCCTGGCGCCCGACGCGGCGCGTGAGCTCGCCGCTCGACAGACCGTCCTCCTCCCACAGCTCGCGCAGATAGCGCCACTGGCTCAAGGAGATTCCGTGCGGCTCCGCCCGGCGGTCCATCAGCGCGGTCCAGCTGTCCGACAGCTGGCGCACATGGTAGCCGACGCTGCGGTCGAGCGGCACGAACTCCGCAGACGATTCCCGGACGGCGCCCTTCGCCTCCCGCGCGCGCGCCCGCTCCGCCCCGCCGCGTCCCGGCCCGATGTCCATCGCCGCCCTCGACGAATTCGATAGAACTCTACTAACTTCCAATATATTACGTCCGGACCAGGAACGCGTCAAAGGCGAAATCGAGGGGAACGACGATGAGCGCACCGCAAGAGGCCCGGCTCGACCGGGCCGTCACGCTCAACATGATGGGCGACTGGGGCATCGCCAACCTGCACCGCATCTGCGGCTGGCTGAGCGCCGAGCTGTGGCGGCGCTCGCCGCGCGGATCGCGCTTCGCCATCTGGGCCGGGCGCGGCGGCACCGATGCGATCCACGCCGTCCTCGACGGGACGGTCGAGACCGCCCTGTTCGTGCCCGCCGGGTTCGCGCGCACCGTGTTCGAGCGCCGCGGCATCTGCGACCGGACGGACGTGGGGCGGCTGCGCGCGCTCGGCACTTTGCCGCAGGACGACCGGCTGGTATTCGCGATCGACGCATCATTGGGCATCGCGAGCTTCGCCGAGCTGCGCGCGAAAAGGCCGGCGCTTCGCCTGTCGACCGCGGTGGACGACGGCGAGAACATGACGGGCTTCGCTTCGCACCGCGTGCTCGAGGCCGAAGGC
>DASWLB010000272.1:0-3848 GCA_036396315.1 Alphaproteobacteria bacterium | reverse complement strand
CTGACCGCGGTCATCCGCGGCCTCGCCGAGCTGGTCGTGGGCGAGGATGCGCGCGCCACCGAGCGGATCACGGCCAAGCTCTACGCCAAGACCCGCCACGCCGCCGGCGGCATGATCCAGCAGGCGATCGCCGCGCTCGAGAACGCGCTCATCGACGTGAAGGCGCGCGCTCTCGGCGTGCCGGTCTACGAGCTGTTCGGCGGCCCGGTGCGCGACCGCTTTCGCCTCTACTGGTCGCATTGCGGCAGCTACCGCGTGCACCACGCGCAACTGATGGGCAAGCCCGCGGTGCGCTCGCTCGCCGATCTCACCCTGCTCGCGCGCGAGGTGCGCGCGGCCGGCTTCACCGCGCTCAAGACCAACATCTTCCTGTTCGACCAGGACACGCCCGCGCTCTACATGCCGGGCTTCGCGGCGCATGCTGGGTTTCCGGAGCTGAATCCGAGCACGCGCGTGATCGATGCGCTGCGCGCCCAGCTCGGTGCGCTGCGCGAGGGCGCCGGGCGCGAGGTCGATATCCTTCTCGACCTCAACTTCAACTTCAAGACCGAGGGCTTCATCGCGGTCGCGCGCGCGCTCGACGACCTCGGCCTGACGTGGATCGAGATCGACTCCTACGACCCGAAGGCGCTCCGTGACATCCGCAGCGCGGTCAACACCCCGATCGCGTCCTGCGAGTCGCTGTTCGGCCGGCGCGGCTTCCGGCCCTATCTCGAGCAGCGGGCGATGGACACGGCCATCGTCGACGTGCCGTGGAACGGCATCGCGGAAGCGCTCAAGATCGCGGCGATGGCCGAGGCGTACGAGGTCAACGTCGCGCCGCACAACTTTTACGGCCACCTGTCGACCTTGATGAGCGCCCACTTCTGCGCCGCGCTCTCCAACTTCCGGATCATGGAGATCGACATCGACGACGTGCCGTGGAAGGACGACCTGGTCACGGTGCCGCCGCGCATCGAAAACGGCCACCTGGTGCTACCCGAGGGACCGGGCTGGGGCGCCGAGCTGAACGAGGCCGCGATCCGGGCGCATCCGCCGAAACGTTGACCGCGCGCCGCATCAGCCGCACTGGGCGGTGAGCCCGCCGTCGACCACGATCTCGGTGGCGGTGACGTACCTGGCCTCGTCGGAGGCGAGGTAGAGCGCGGCGTAAGCGACGTCCCAGGCGTCCCCCATATGGCCCATCGGCACCAGCGCATCGCGGCGCGCGATCACCTCGGCGGCACGCGCGGGATCGGTCTTGTCGACCAGCCGGTGGGTGACCAGCGGCGTGTTCATCAGCCCCGGCACCACGCAGTTGCAGCGGACGCGTTGCTTCGCGTACTGGACGCCGAGCGCGCGGCTGAACTGCACCAGCCCCGCCTTCGCCGCCTGGTAGGAGGCGAGCGGGCGGTCGACATAGCGCATGCCGGCGATCGAGGAGACGTTGACGATGGCGCCGCCGCCCTGGCGCTCCATCACCGGGATCGCGTATTTGCAGGCGAGATACGCGGTCTTGAGGTTGTAGGCGAGGTTGGCGTCCCAGTCGTCGGGCGCGATGTCCACCGGCCCGCCGGGGATCGAGCCGCCGACATTGTTGTGCAGGATGTCGATGCGCCCGTAAGTCTCGAGGCACGCCGCGATCATCGCCTGGACGGCCGCGGGATCGGTGGCGTCGCCTTGATGCGCGCGCGCGCTGCCGCCCTCGCCGGCGATGATCGCGACCGTCTCCTCGGCCGCGTCGAGGTTGATGTCGACCGCCAGCACGCGCGCCCCCTCGCGCGCATACAGCACGGCGCACGCCTTGCCGTTGCCCCAGCCCGGGGCGACCGAGCCCGCGCCGACCACCAGCGCAACCTTGTCCGTGAGCCGTCCCGCCATCGCCGCACCCTCCCCGTTCGATGCGCGTGCGCCGGCGCGCATCATAGGGCGGGGCGGCAGCCCTTGCCACGGCCCCCGCGCCCGGTCATGGTCGCGCGCCGGAAGGGGGGACAGCCATGGCCGAACGCGACGCGGCGATCGTGATCTCGGAGGGCGCCGGGGGCGGCTTCCGCATCCTGTTCGCGGAGGCGCCGTTCGCCGAGCGCCTCGGACAGCCGCTGCCGGCGGCACTCGCGGAGTCGGGCGACGAGCGCGCGGGCATCGAGGCGGCGCTCGCGGTCGCGCACCCGATCTTCGTTCCGGTCGCGCGCGCGCACGCCGCGCCGCTCGTGCTCGCCGGCGTGCCGCTGCCGCCGGGGGCGGACGCGCCCGCGGCGTGGGTGGTACGCATCGCGCCCGATCGGCCGCGCGATGCCGATTTCGTCGATACGCTTGCCCTCAGCCTGGTGCTCTACGACGCCGACGACCGGCTCGCCTGGTACAACCGCACCTATCGCGAGGTGCTCGGCCCGAACGCGCATCTGCTGGTGCCGGGCAGGCGGTTCGAGGAGATCATGGCGGCGGCCTATCGCGCCGGCCACGCCGGCGGCGAGGGCGACATCGAGGCGCGCATCGCCGAGCGCCTCGCCCGCCACCGCGCGCACGCGACCTTCGAGGAGGAGCTGTCCGGCGGGCGCTGGCTGCTCACCCGCGAGATCGCGCTCGCCGGCGGCGGCATCCTCGGCGTGCGCTCCGACATCACCGCGGAGAAGCGCGGCCACCGCCGACAGTGCTGAGGGCGCCGAAACGACCGTGCGATCGGCGGATTTGTTCATGGTTTTCGATCTACCACGCGCGCCTTTTCGATCGCGGTCCGACGACCTCGATTGCGCCCAATTTGGGCGCATGGTAAGCTGTTGTTCATGCGAGTCATCGCCCGGCGCACCTTGCGCGAATTCGTCGAGGGGCGCGCAGGGCACAAGGGTCAGCGAGCGTTGAAGGCAGCGCTCGACGCCTGGTTCGATGAGGCCAAGAAAGCCCGGTGGACGAGCCCGGCCGACGTGAAGCGGCTCTATGCGACGGCGAGCATCGTTTCGGCCGACCGGATCGTCTTCAACATCAAGGGCAACGACTATCGGCTGGTGGTCGCCGTTGACTTCGAAAAGTGCATTGTCTGGATCAAGTGGCTCGGCACGCACGGCGACTACGACAAGATCGACGTAACTACGGTGGAACACCATGGCTGACATAAAGCCCATTCGTTCGGATGTCGACCATGCGGCGGCACTCGCCGAGGTCGAACAGCTGTGGGGCGCCAAGGCGGGCACGCTCGCGGGCGACCGGCTCGACGTGCTCGCCACTCTCATCGACGCCTACGAGACGGAGCATTACCCCATCGATCCACCCGACCCGGTCGATGCGATCCTGTTCCGCATGGACCAGCAAGGCCTGTCCCGGCGGGACCTCGAGGAGATGATCGGCACGCGCTCGCGCATCGCTGAGGTGCTGAACCGCAAGCGTGGACTGTCGATCGACATGATCCGCCGACTCCACGAACGGCTCGGTATCTCCGCCGAGGTACTGATCCGCCCGGCCCGCGATGACGCCGCCTGAGGGATCGGCGACGAGTCGAATTGAGGCCGGGGCGGCGCGAGCGCGGCGCTAGCGATTCGTGGTATCAGAGCGCAGGAACATTCCTGTGAACGCGCTGCTCGAACGCATCGCCATCGACCCCGAGGTCTGCGGCGGCAAGCCGTGCATCAGGGGGACCCGCATCTGGGTCTCGCTGATCCTCGATTTCCTCGCCGGCGGCATGACCGAGGCCGAGCTTCTGGCCGAGTATCCTCAGCTCGTCCACGAGGACGTGCTGGCGGCGCTCGCCTATGGGGCCGAAGCCGCGCGCGAGCGCATCGTCTCCGTGCCGACGAGCCGGCTCGCGTGAAGCTCAAGCTCGACCAGAACATCGGACGTACCGGACTGGGGCTCCTCAAGGCCTCTGATGCGCTGGT
>DASWLB010000271.1:0-2807 GCA_036396315.1 Alphaproteobacteria bacterium | reverse complement strand
GTGAAGCGCGCCTCGAGCCAGAGCGCGAGCAGGCTTTCCTGCACCTTGCGGCGCATCGTGCGCGCGGGCGTGAGAAACAGGTTCTTGGCGAGCTGCTGCGTGATGGTCGAGCCGCCCTGGCGGATCGAGCCGGCGCGCAGGTTCTCGGCCGCGGCGCGGACCACGCCGAACGGGTCGAGCCCGCCATGGCTGAAGAAGCGCCGGTCCTCGGTCGCGACGATCGCCTGGACGAGGAAGGGGGGCGCGTCGGCGAGCGTGACCGTGCCGCCGTAGATCTCGCCGTAGGTCGCGACCACCGCGCCGTCGCCGGACGCCACCGTGACGCTCGGCCGGCGGGAGGTCGCCATCACCCGGTCGACGTCGGGCAGGTCCCAGGCGTACCAGCCGACCACGGCGGCAAGCGCGACACCGGCCCAGATCGCTGCGACCAACGCCCATTTCAGGAGCGGAACGAGGCGCCCCTGGGAACGCCTTGCGCTGCGCGCGGACCCTGCCATCAACCTACATCTAGTATGGCCACGTGAGTCGTGTCACGCGTCGGGCGAGAAACGAGTGACGCCCACCCGGGCCACACGTATTATTTCGGCCCCACTTGGGAGCGCGAACGTGGCGTTTTCATGGCGCATCCTGCAACGGCCGCAGGACGAGGAGGCGGAGGTGCAGGTGCGCGCGGCCGGCCGCGCCGATGCCGCCGCCGTGGCCGGCATGGCGACCGCGCTGTCGCGCGCCGAAGGGGGATTCCCCTCGCGCTTCACCGAGGCGACCTACCTGCGCGACGGGTTCGGGCCGGAGCCCGCCTTTAAGGCGCTGGTCGCCGAGCGCGACGGCGACCTCGTCGGCTATGCCGTATACTACACCGGCTACGACACCGACACGGCGACGCGCGGCGTCTACCTCGCCGATCTGTTCGTGCACGAACGGGTGCGAAGGCGCGGCGTCGGGCGGGCGCTGGTCGGCGCCGTCGCCGAGGCCTGCCGCGCCTCGGGCGGGCGCTGGATGTTCTGGTCGGTGCTGCGCCACAACAAGGTGGGGCGGCGCTTCTACAAGGCGCTCGCCCCCGAGCTCAAGGACGTGCTGGTGTGCGCCGCCTTCGGGCGCACCTTCGACCGGCTGGCCGACATGGGGAAGGGCAGCGGATAGGGCGCGCGGTTCCAGACGATGCCGACCGTACTACGATGGGAAGGTTACCGCTTCTACTTCTACAGCCATGAACCTAACGAACCGCCACACGTTCATATCGATCACGCCGGCGCATCGGCCAAGTTCTGGCTGCAGCCCGTCGCCCTTGCACGCAATTTCGGGTTCCGTCCGACGGAATTGCGGGATTTGCATCGGGTTGTGGCCGAGCACCGAGTGATGCTACTGGAGGCATGGAATGGGCATTTTGGCACCGAACGCCGATGAACGCGTGAAATCGGTCCGCATCGACGCCGACGCCTTGACTGTCGACCTCATGGACGGCCGAACGATCAGTGTCCCCCTTGCCTGGTATCCGCGCCTCGCGAACGCAACGCCCGCCCAGCGGACGAACTGGCAAATTGCCGGCGGTGGATACGGAATTCACTGGCCCGACATCGACGAAGATCTGAGCACGGAAGGGTTGCTGCGCGGGGCGCCCGCTCCGGCCCAATAGAGACGTTCGACACCCAGCTCGGCTTGTAGGCTGTACACGTGCGCTTGTGCGTGGCTTTCGAGCGAACTTTCGATCGGCCCGCCGGCTTGGGGAAGGAATCCCGGTAGCGCCGCGCGCTTCGACCGGGGCCCGGCGAAGCGCTCGTCGGCCACCTCGGCCTTGCCGCAAGCGGTGTGCAGCACGAGCACCGCCGGCGCGGGCGTCTTCTCAGGGGCGAACAACACGCCGGTCAGCGAACCGCCCTCGACCGCGATCGTCACGGACTCGCGGGATTTGGCCGCAGCCGGGCCTGCGAGCGCGGCGATGAGGGCGACCATGAGGCACGTCCTCATCATTTCAGTTCCCGAGATACTTTTTGAACCAAGCGAGCGATCGGACCCACGCGTCCTTCGTGGCGGCTTCGTCGTAGACGAGGGTCGAGGGCGAGGGCGCGCGGCCTTCGCGCGGGGCGGCGCGGCCGCGGTCGAACCGGTGGTGGACGCCCGGATAGACGACGAGCTCGGCGGTCTTGCCGGCGGACTTGAGCGCCCGCTCCATGCGCCGCGCGATCGCTACAGGGATCTCGTCATCGAGTTCGCCGTGCAGGAGCAGCGCCGGCGCGTTCACTTGGGCCGCGACGTCGATCGGCAGCGAGACGTTCGGCCTGACCCGGAATCCCGCGGCCCGCACGTCGTAGGCGCCGTAATAGACGACGAGCGCCTTGATGCGCGCGCCGGCGGCGGCGAGCAGGACGCCTTGCGCGCCGTAGGAGAACCCGACGACGCCCACGGGCTTTCCCGCCGCCTCGGGGCGCGCGGCAAGCCAGCCGACCATGCCCTTGAGGCGGCGCGTGATCGCGGTCGACCAGCGCGGCTCGTTCCGCACCATGTAGTTGACCGCGAGCGCGACGAACCCTTCGCGCGCCAGCGCCCGCGCATAGGCCTCGTCGAACGGCTCGACCTCGCCGTAGGAGGTGTGGAGCACCAGGACGGCCGGCGCCGGCCGGCCGCCGTCGGGCGCGAACAGGACGCCCACGTAAGATTCGCCATCGACCGCGACCGAAACCTCGGTGCGCGTTTCGGCTGTGGCGGGCGCGGCAAGGAGAAACGCCATCGCTACGCTCCAGCAAATGGCCGGACGCGCCCGATGCGTTACGGCGCCTCGTGTTCTCGCGCCCGCTCCAACGAAAAATGGG
>DASWLB010000270.1:0-1580 GCA_036396315.1 Alphaproteobacteria bacterium | reverse complement strand
CAGCAGCTCGAGGCGACGCGCAATCGGTTCCAAGTCGGCGAGGTGACGCTGACCGACGTGTCGCAGGCCGAATCGCGCCTTGCCCGCGCGCTCGCCGACCGCATCGCCGCGGAAGGCAACCTCGCCACGTCGCGTGCGGTCTATCAGACGGTGGTCGGCGTCGCGCCGGGCACGCTCGAGACGCCGCCGCCGCTTGGCGATCTGCCCGCGACGATCGCAGACGCCCGCCGGGTCGCGTCGGAGCGGGCATTCCCGGTCATGCTCCAGTACTATGTCGAGCGCGCGGCGCGCGAGCAGGTGGAAATCATTTTCGGGGAGATGCTGCCGCTCGTCACCGTCGGCGGCGAGCTGTCGCGCCGGCTCGGCGCAAGCGGGCCCGACAGCCGCACCGAGACGGCATCGGTCACGGCGCGTCTCACCGTACCGCTCTACGAGGCGGGCAGCATCACGGCGCGGGTGCGCGAGGCGAAGGAAGTCGCGGCGCAGCAGCGCCGGTTGCTCGACCAGCAAATTCGCGCCTCGACGGAGACGGCGACGCGCGCGTGGGACGCGCTTCAGACCGCCCAGGCGCAGGTGACGGCCTTCACGGCGGAGGTGCGCGCGGCCGAGATCGCGCTGCGCGGCGTGCAGCAGGAGGCTCAGGTCGGATCCCGGACCGTTCTCGACGTGCTCGACGCCGAGCAGGAGCTGTTGAACGGTCAGGTCAACCTGGCGCGCGCGCGCCACGACGTGGTGGTGTCGAGCTACAATTTGCGGTCCGCGACCGCGACCTTGACGGCCCGTCAGCTCGGGCTGGCCGTCGACCTGTACGACGTGGAGAAGCATTACGAGGATACGCGGCTGCGCTGGTGGGGGCTCAGCACCGAGGAACGCGACGGCGAGTGACCCGCGAATCGGAGGGCGCCTCGCCGCGTTGCGTTTAGGTTTTGTAAACCATAAGTTGCGACCCTCGGGCCAACCCGGGACTGAGCGACATGGCCGATTCAAAGGCGCCGCAGCAGGAACCGTCGATGGAGGAGATCCTCGCCTCCATCCGGCGGATCATTTCCGAGGACGATCAGGACGACGCGAAGTCGCCGCCGAAGCCCGAGATGCGCCCGGCGGCTGCCGCGGCGCCGCAGCCCGTTGCGCCCGCGCCCCAGCCGGCGGCGCGCGCGGTCCCGCAGCCCGACTCCGAGGACGATGACGTGCTCGACCTGACGCAGAAGGTGGATACGAACGGCACGGTGGTGAACCTCAAGGGCGCGGCCGAAGCCGCGCCGCGGCCGGCCGCGCCGCCGGTCCAGGAAGTCGAGCTCAAGGACATCGAAGACGAGCGCCCCGCGCCGCCGCGTCCGGCCGCGTCGCTTGCGCAACGCCCCACGGTCCCCGAGCGCGAGCCCGCGCCGATGCCGGCGATCGAGGGCACCGATCTCGTGTCCGCCGCGACCGCGCAGTCGGCGACGGCGAGCCTTGCCGCGCTCGCCCGCGCCATGGACCGCGACGTGGGCGGCGCGCCGATCGGCGTCGGCGGCCGCACGCTCGAGGACATCGTCAAGGAGATCATGCGGCCGATGATCCGCGAGTGGCTCGACGCCCAT
>DASWLB010000269.1:0-2001 GCA_036396315.1 Alphaproteobacteria bacterium | reverse complement strand
CGGCGCGCATCGCGCCGATGCGGGCCCGGAGCGCGGCGACGGTGCGGACGGTTTCGAGCGCGGGGGCGATGTTCGCCGCCTAGCGCGCGGGCGCGCGGTCCTTGCCGGCGGAGGGCACGCGATAGACGTGCTCGGGCCCGGGGAAGCGGCGGGCGCGCACGTCGCGGGCGTAAGCATCGACGGCGCGCTCGACCTCGCGGCCGAGCTCGGCGTAGCGCCGCACGAAGGACGGGGTGAAGTCGGCGAACAGGCCGAGCATGTCCTCGGTCACCAGCACCTGGCCGTCGCACGCGGGCGAGGCGCCGATGCCGATGGTGGGCACCGGCACGGCTTCGGTCGCGGCGCGTGCGACCTCCTCGATCGTGCCTTCGATCACCATGCCGAACGCGCCGGCCTCGGCCACGGCGCGCGCATCGGCGATGACCTGGGAGGCGCCCTCCTCGTTGCGGCCCTGGATGCGGTGGCCGCCATAGGCCTTCACGAGCTGCGGTTTCAACCCGACATGGCCGAGCACCGGCACGCCGCGCTCGGCGAGGAAGCGGATGGTTGCCGCCATCTCGACGCCGCCCTCGAGCTTGACGCCGGTCGCGCCGGTTTCGGCCATGACGCGCGCGGTGTTGCGATAGGCCTGCGCCGGCGATTCCTGGTAGCTGCCGAACGGCATGTCGACGATCACGCAGCCGCGCTGCGATCCGCGCACCACCGCCGCGCCGTGCGCGATCATCATGTCGAGCGTGACGGGCAGGGTCGAATCGAACCCGTACAGCACCATGCCGAGGGAATCGCCGACCAGCAGGATGTCGACGTACGGGTCGAGGAACTTCGCCATCGGCGCCGTGTAGGCGGTGAGCGACACGATCGGTTCGCCGCCCTTGCGCGCCATCAGCTCCGGCACGGTGATTCGCTTCGTGCGACGCGACGTGCTCAACGCTGGCCTCCCGGCCCGGTCCGGTCCGCCGCGGCGGGTGGCCGCGCGGCGGGATGCGTTTCTAGCGCCTTTTTCGCAGGTGCGAAAGGATTTCATGGGCCGGATTCCCTGCCCGTCCGTTAAGATGCGCCGCGTCGGGCCGAGGGGGCGGGACGCAGGGGAATGGGCCGGTTTTCCGGGGTATGCGCCGGGCGCGCGGCGTCCGGCGCAATCGCGCTCTTGGCGCTTGGCGCGCTTCTCGCGGCCTGTGCGCTCGAAGGCCCCGAGCCGGGCAGCTTCCGACTCGCGGGCGAGGACACGCGCGAGCTTCCCCGCCGCCACATGATCGTCGCAGCCCACCCGCTCGCCGCCGAGGCGGGGCGCGCGATCCTCCGCGCCGGCGGCAGCGCGGTCGATGCGGCGATCGCCGCCCAGATGGTGCTGACCTTGGTCGAGCCGCAATCGTCGGGCATCGGCGGCGGCGCCTTCCTCGTCCACTACCGCCGCGCGAGTGGGCGGATCGAGACCTATGACGGGCGCGAGACCGCGCCGTCGGCGACGATGGCGCAGATGTTCCTCGACGAATACGACCGGCCGCGCCGCTTCCCCGACGTGATGACCGGCGGCCTCGCGGTCGGCGTGCCGGGCGTGCTGCGCATGCTCGAGCTCGCCCATCGCGACCACGGCAGGTTGCCGTGGCGCGCCGTGTTCGCGCCGGCGATCGCGCTCGCCGAGCGCGGCTTCGCGATCTCGCCGCGCCTGTACAATTCGATCGGCGAAGCGCGGTTCCTCGATCGGTTCGCGAGCACCGCCGAATACTTCCTCCGTTCCGACGGACGGCCGAAACCGCTCGGCACAATGCTGCGCAATCCCGAGCTCGCGCGCACTTTGCGCCTGATCGCCGAGGGCGGGGCGGATGCATTCTACGCGGGCCCGATCGCCGCCGACATCGCCGCGGCGGTCGCCTCGTCACCGGTCAACCCCAGCGTGCTGACGCGCGAGGATCTCGCGCGGTATCGCGCCATCAAGCGCGCGGCGGTGTGCGGACCGTACCGGGTCTGGCGCGTGTGCGGGCCGCCGCCGCCGTCTTCGGG
>DASWLB010000268.1:0-3933 GCA_036396315.1 Alphaproteobacteria bacterium | reverse complement strand
CGCCGGCGCGCCTTCGTCCTTGACGATCTGCGTGTCGCCGGCGGCGAAGGTGACCGGCGTCGATTCGAAGTCGGTTGCGCCGAAATCGATCAGCGGGAACAGGATCGTCGCGGACGCTCCGTACTTCCGCTCGAGTTCCATTTAGAGGCCTCCTCCGATCCCGCGCAGCACCCCGCGGCCGAAGCCCCGTTCGAACAGGCTCGGAGCCGGGGGCGGCTCGCCACCCTCCGAAACGAAGAAGAACGTCCGCGGCCGAACGGGGCGGAACAACGCATAGGGCTCGTGCACCGCGAGCCACCGTTCCGATGCCGAGAGGACGCGCCCCCACACGGCGCACCAGTAGATGTCGAAGAGCCCCGGCTGAACGACGCCGGTGCTGCTCCTACTGTTGACGATCAAGCGTCCAGTGGAGGTCGTGCCGTAGGTGATGTCGCCAGCCGAATGCGACACGCTCACACCCGCCATGTTGTAGTAGAGCCACGCCTCCAGGCCCGTAATGGTTTGAATGACCGTGTGCTCAACGTCGGTCTGGACGTCTATTGCATTGCCGAGCGACGGCACAGACATACCAGTACCGTTGATATTGTAATAGGCGATGATCCGCGTCTGACCCGCGCTCTCCGGATTGTAGTTGAACCCGTAGGACTGATACGGGCTGGCGCCGCCGTCGTTGTTGGTCTTGTTGAACGGTCGCGCCCACGCCCCGATAGTTCCGGTTCGGCGGAGCCGGGCCAGCACCGTGACGCCGGGCGTCGCCGACGGCTCCAGGAAGCTGTCGCGCTCGTAGTAGTCGGCGTTGGCGGCCGTCCACGCCTGGGTCAGTCCGCCCGGCCCCGCCCTCCAGCCCGCGACGGTCGAGCCCACGGTCACCGCTTTGCGGCGCCGCACGAGGTCGATGGGTTTGCCCGCGCCCTGATTGAACACGACGCAAAATCGCAGGTCGCGGGCGAGCGGGTGATGCCAGTCGATCTCGACCGGCTCGAACGGTTGCGTGCGCCATCGCTCGGGGAAGATCAGCGCCGGGCCGGTCGAGATTCCGTCAAACATCTTCCACCGAGAACGGCCGATAGTGGAGCTGGTTTTCGTCGTCGGTGTCGGTGAAGCCGCGCGCCGTCGTATTGATGACCAGCGGCTTGAACTTCACCGGCGGAAGCGCGAGTGGCGGCGTGGCCAAGACGAGCTGGGTGGATACCGCGCGGGCCTCGAACACGAAGGCGAGCAGCGCCTTCTGAGGGTTCACCGAATCCCCGCCGTCGGCATAGTTCGTGCCGTCCGGCGTCGGCACGAGGTAGAGCTCGATGACCTCGCCGGCGACGAAGGCGGTCGCGCCGCGCACGCGCAGCTGCCACACGGCGTAGATCTGGCGGTCAGACGCGCCCGTGAGGTCGATCTCGTTGCCGATCTTGTTGGCGCCCGAGGCGAGGTTCTTGAGGGTGGGCGCCGTTCCGTCGCCCCGGATCGCGAGGGTGAACGTGCCGAGCGCGGTGTACTTCAATGTCATGTGAGCGCCCTCGTCTTGGCGATGTCGCCCGGCAGCACGGCTTCGAGTCCGATCTCGGCGGCCCGGCTCACCGTCTCCTGGCGCGCCGCGGCGAGCGCCGCGATGGTTTGCGAACCCGCGCCGAACACTTGCACGAATACTTCGGCCTCGCGTCCAGCCGGATTGACGGTGCCGAAGCCGAGGATGCCGAGGACGAGCTGGCGCTGCGCATCGGTTTTGGCGGCGAACTCGGCGGCGCTGATCGCCTGGAACACCTCCGAGGCGGACATCGCGTTGCGCACGCGCGTCCGGTTCGCGACGTTGAGGGACGCAGACGCCTGCGCGTCCGTCATTCCGGCGTAGCCGCGGCCGAGCGGATCGGCGTCCAGCTCCGCCTTAAGCGCCCGGTAGTCCATCGTTCCCTCCGATCTCGCGAAGCCGGCGCCGCAGCGCATCGGCCTTGGGGCTCCCGGCCCGTCCATCCGCTTCCAGCGCGGCGAGCTCGGTGCGCCACTGCGCGCAGGCCTCGCCGGCGGGCCTTCGCCGCGCCGAAGCGGCTTCGGCCGCGCAGGCGGGCGGGGAGAGGGCGGACGCATCCGCAAGCCGGCGCTCGACGGCCCGCAGCCTGCGGAGCACGCGATCGAGCGCGGCGTAGAGCGGCAGCATGGCGGCTGCGGCCCCTATGGCCATCAGCACCTCGGGGGCCACGTCCGTCATGACATCTCGGCGATGTTGAGCGTGCCGTTAACGCCGGCCGCGCGGATCGCCGCGATCTTCTCGCCGGCCTCGATGCGGACGAACTCGCGTTCGCCCTGGCCCAGCAGGACGCTGGTCCCGTCTGCGGCCGCGGTGGGGTTGGCGCCAATCTTGTAGTAGCAGTCCGCCGTGAGCGCGCGGAGCCGCAGCACCCGGGTCCCCGCATCGAAGGCGGTGCCGTTCTGCTGCGAGGTCGCGTCGAACGCGATGTTCTGCGCGGTCCCCGGGCGTAGCGCCTGAATGGGGTTGCCGATCTCGTCGTAGGCAAGGCGGAGCGTCATGGCCTAGACCCTCCGGACCGGCGGAATCCCACCGACTTGGCCGAGGAGCGATGGCCGCTGCACGGGCGCGGCGCCGGTGTCGCCGAGCCCGCTTGTCAGGATGCTCGCGCGCAAGCCGCGCCGCCGCAGCCGCGCCTGGCGCTCCGCTTCGCGCCGGCGCATCACCTCAGGATCCTCGACGGTCGGCGGCGGCGGCGGCGGCGCCGGCGGTTTGGGGGTCGCGAACAGCGAAGACATGTCGTTCCTCCATCTTGCCAGAGTGAGACCCAAGTCGGCGCCAAAGCTGGTACGGCGTGACCGCGAACGGCGCCCGGATGCCGAGCACGCGCTTGACCGCGCCGACGCAGGTGGCGAACGCGACCGGGGCCCGCGGCGGCCGGGGCGCGCCGTCGAACCGAGCGACCGCATAGCCGAGGCCGCGGTAAAAGCCCGCGAGATCGAAGCTTGCGTCGGCCACGACGTCGATCGCGGGCAATCCGCGGCGGGCATCGACGACGATCCAGTACGGACCGGCGGTGACGGCGCAGAAGCAGTGGCGGAATCCGGGCTTCAGGAAACGCCGCAGGCGCCCGCCGCCTTCATCGTGGAACACGGCCAAAGCGGCCACGGCGCTACCAGGTGTGGACCGTGTAGCCGCTGTCGGTGCGCGCGGCGCGCGCCGCATCCGGTTTCGACCGCACCGGCTCGGCGAAAGTGAGCGCCAGGGCATCGGCGCCGTCGGTCGAGCCGCCGATCCGCGCGCGGATCGATTCCTTGTCTTCCAGCACGATCTGCTGATTGGCGTTGGTGCGGTAGCCGGGCGCCGTCAGCTCCGCGTCGAGCACGTTGTCGTCGGGCAGGTCGGCGCCGCCCGCGTCCGCCAGCCAATCGCGCATCTCGCCCCACATCTCGGCCCGCCGGTTGGCGTAGCGGCGCTGATCGCGCGCGCCGGCCCCGAAATTGACCAGGCACATGCGGCCGCCATAGCCGCGCGCCTTCAACACGTCGTACACCGCAGCCCCGCCGCCACCGGTGTCGAGGAAGCACATGGCTGGCCGCACCCGGTCGATGATGCGCGCGAGCTTGCCGGCGATGTCTTCGATGTCCCCGGAATGGAACCGCTCGTTGACCGCCCGGCCGCAGGCGCGGCCCCGCCGATCGATGAACCAGTTCCAGTCCCGCATGCCGCGCGCAAAGTCGCAGCCCAGCACAAGCGGCGCGTGCGCCTGCGACGGCGCGGTGAAATGCCGGGCGCGCAGCACCAGCTCCGGGCGGATGAACGCATCCTCCCGGCCCGCGCGAAACGCCTCGCCCGCGTCCGCTGGATATTCCTGCCGGAAGCGCCAACACGGCTCCTCCGTCGACAACCCGTCGGCGCCGGCGAGCTCCGCGTTCTTGCGGAACGCCCAGAAGAGCCGGTCGGGCGCGAGCCCGTGG
>DASWLB010000267.1:0-1814 GCA_036396315.1 Alphaproteobacteria bacterium | reverse complement strand
GCGGGCATCGCGCGCGAGGCGGAATGCGTCGCGATCGCCGCCGACGATGTGGACGGCATCGTGCGGTTCGCGCAGGCGACGGCGATCGACTTCGTCGTGGTCGGGCCCGAGGCGCCGCTCGTCGCCGGGCTCGTCGACCGGGTCGAGGAGGCGGGCATCAAGGCGTTCGGCCCCACGGCGGCGGCGGCGCGGCTCGAAGGCTCCAAGGGGTTCATGAAGGATCTGTGCCGCGCGCACGGCATCCCGACCGGCGCGTACGGGCGGTTCCGCGACGCCGGAGCCGCCTGCGAATTCATCCGCGGTCACGGCGCGCCGATCGTAGTCAAGGCGGACGGGCTTGCCGCCGGCAAGGGCGTCGTCGTCGCCGAATCGGTCGCCGAGGCCGAGGCGGCGGCGCGCGACATGTTCGCCGGCGCGTTCGGGCGCGCCGGGACGGAGATCGTCATCGAGGAGTTTCTCGCCGGCGAAGAGGCGAGCTTCTTCGCGCTGGTGGACGGGGCGACCGCGCTGCCGCTCGCCTCGGCCCAGGACCACAAGCGGGTCGGCGACGGCGATATCGGGCCCAACACCGGCGGCATGGGCGCCTACTCGCCGGCGCCGATCGTCACCGAGGCGATGGCCGAGACCGTGATGGCGCGCATCGTGCGCCCGACGGTCGCGGCGCTCGCCGCCGCCGGCACGCCCTATAAGGGCGTGCTCTATGCCGGGCTGATGATCGGGAAGGAGGGGCCGAAGCTGCTCGAATACAACGTGCGGTTCGGCGACCCCGAATGCCAGACGCTGATGGTGCGGCTCAAATCCGATCTCCTGCCCGCGCTGATCGCCGCGCGCGACGGCGTGCTCGGCCATTTCGACCTGCGCTGGCGCGACGAGGCGTCGGTGTGCGTCGTGATGGCGAGCCGCGGCTATCCCGGCGCCTACGAGAAGGGCTCCGAGATCCGCGGGCTCGATCGCGCCGAAGCGCTCGCAGGCGTCACCGTCTTCCATGCCGGCACGCGGGCGGACGGCGAACGGATCCTCGCCGACGGCGGGCGTGTGCTCGGGGTGACCGCGACGGCGCCCACCGTCGAGGCGGCAAGGCGCCGCGCCTACGAGGCGGTCGATCTCATCGACTGGCCGGAAGGGTTCTGCCGCCGCGACATTGCTTCGCGCGCCATCGCCCGCGTCTGAGATGCCGCGAAAGAGAGAGCGGCGGCTCTCCGGCTTTCGCCTTCCTGCCGCCGCTCCCCGATGAGCCGCTTCTGGTTGGCGCCAAGCAGCCCATCAACCGTGCGTCTCGTGCGGGGGCGCCGCCCCGCGGTTCCGTCGGCAGCGCGAACCTTCAGTGGAACGTCAGGTACAGGGCGACGAGCGTCATCGCGCAGCCCGCGACGAGCATTGCCGCCACAACGAACTTCGTAGCCATCCCAGTCTCGCCAACCATGGGCGCCTCCTGAGTTCGGCTCCGGGCGAACCCGCATCGCGCAGGCCGCACCGGCCAACCCGAACCATTGCCACGCAAGAATCGTGCCAATGCGGCGAAATCACGGAATTTCAGAGGCTTACGGGGTGGCGGCCGGGGCCGCGGAGGTGCCGCTCGGTTAATGCGTGGGGGACGTGCGGCGGCTTCGCTTCGGGCGGACCGCCTCGCGGGCGGCAAGCTCGGGCTCGGGCTCGATCCGCCCGTCGCCCCTGATGTGCAGGACCGCAGCGCCGCGCGCGAGGAGCGGCGGGGTGAGGAGAAACCGGCGATGACAGACCAACGGATCCTCTTCGGCGCAGAGAAGCGCCGTGCGCTTCGTCCCCGCCTCGGCCGCGACCTCGTCGAGGCCCGC
>DASWLB010000266.1:0-4990 GCA_036396315.1 Alphaproteobacteria bacterium | reverse complement strand
CGAGGCTGGCGTCATCGCGATCTCCCCCCGGGGTCTTCGCGCCCCGCCTCCCCTTCGCGGCTAATATACGGCGGCTCGGCAAGCGTCAACTCGGGCCGCCGAAACCGGTTGACAGGGCCGCAGGCGGTACCCATACCCATGCCGGATCGAATCCTGCCCAGGTGGCGGAATTGGCAGACGCGCAGGTTTCAGGTACCTGTGGCCGCAAGGCCGTGGAAGTTCGAGTCTTCTCCTGGGCACCAGCGACGGTGCGGGTCGGCGGCGGATGGCGATAACGCTGCACCGCGGCGACCTGCCGGGCGCCATCGCCTGGGGGCCCTCCGTCGCCGTCGATACCGAGACCATGGGTCTCTCGCCCGGGCGCGACCGGCTCTGCCTGGTGCAGCTGTCTTCGGGCGACGGCAACGCCCACCTCGTCCAGATCGGCAAGGGCCGCGCCGATTCGCCCAACCTGAAGGCGCTGCTCGCCGATCCGTCGGTCACCAAGCTGTTCCATTTCGCCCGCTTCGACGTGGCCGTGCTCGCGCACCATCTCGGCGTCACGCCGCGGCCGATCTATTGCACCAAGATCGCGTCCCGCCTGGTGCGCACCTACACCGACCGGCACGGGCTCAAGGATCTGTGCAAGGAGCTGCTCGAGATCGACCTATCCAAGCAGCAGCAATCCTCCGACTGGGGCGCAGCGGAACTCTCGCGCGAGCAGCTCGACTACGCCGCCTCGGACGTGCTGCATTTGCACGCGCTCAAACAGCGGCTCGACGCCATGCTGGCGCGCGAGGGGCGCACGGCGCTCGCCGAGGCGTGCTTCGCCTTCGTGCCGACGCGCGCCCAACTCGATCTCGGCGGCTGGGCCGAAGACGACATCTTCGCCCATTAGCACCCGCTCGGGCGCGGCGTTGACGGGGCAGGCCCCCCGGCCCATATTGGGCGGAAACCCTTGCGATTCGCGGTTAAGAACGGTGTCCGTCGGATGAAGCCCCTACCCAAGACGGCGTTCGATGCCGATCTCGCCGAAGCGCGGCGCGTGCTCGAGCTCGAGGCGAAGGGCGTGCGGGCGCTTGCCGCCGTGCTCGACGAACGCTTCGTCCAGGTGCTCGACGTCCTGTCCGGCACCAAGGGGCGGGTGGTCGTGACCGGCATGGGCAAGAGCGGCCACATCGCCCGCAAGATCGCGGCGACGCTCGCCTCGACCGGCACGCCGGCGCTTTACGTCCACCCGGGCGAGGCGAGCCACGGCGACCTCGGCATGATCGCGGCGGCGGATTCGGTGATCGCGCTGTCGAACTCGGGCGAGACGCCGGAGCTCTCCGACATCGTCGCGCACACGCGCCGCCACAGCATCCCGCTGGTCGCCATCACCGGCAAGCGCGGCTCGGCGCTCGAGCGCGCCGCCGATTTGACCCTCGTCCTGCCCCGCGTCGCCGAGGCCTGCCCGCTCGACCTCGCGCCCACCACCTCGACCACCGTCATGCTGGTGCTGGGCGATGCCATCGCCGTCGCGCTCCTCAAGCGGCGCGGCTTCTCCGAGGAGGATTTCCAGGCGCTCCACCCCGGCGGTCAGCTCGGGCGGCGCTTCATTGCCGTCGCCGACATCATGCACACCGGCGACGCGGTGCCGCTCGTCGCCGCCGGCACGCGAATGGCCGACGCGCTCGTCACCATGACGGCCAAGAGCTTCGGCTGCGTCGGCATCCTCGATGCCACCGGCAAGCTCGCCGGCGTCATCACCGACGGCGATTTGCGCCGGCACATGGACCGCGGGCTCGTCGAGCGCACCGCGTCCGAGGTGATGACCGCGCGTCCCCAGACCATCCAGCCCGGCGCGCTCGCGGCGCAGGCGGTCCGGATCATGAACGACAAGAAAATCACCAGCCTGTTCGTGGTCGAAGGCGGCCGGCCCGTCGGCATCCTTCACATCCACGATTGCCTGCGCGCCGGGGTGGCGTGAGGCGATGGCCGAAGACGTCGTCAACGTCTCCTCACGGCTCGGCGGCGCGACCCTCGCCGACCGCCTCGGTGCGGTCCAGCTGCGTCGCGCCGGAGCGCGCTACAGCCGGTTCGTGCTCCTGATGAAGCTCGCGCTGCCGGCGATCGCGATCTTGCTCGTGATCCTGGTCGTCGTGTGGCCGCAGTTCCAGGACCTGCAGGAAGGCTTCCGCATCCAGATCAACAAGCTCGCCTCACCCTCGATCAGCGAGCAGTACTTGACCAACGCCCGGTTCACCGGCGTGGACGCGAAGAGCCGGCCCTACTCGGTGACGGCGGAAAGCGCGAGCCAGGCGGCCGAACGGGGCAGCGCCATCCGGCTCGCCCGGCCCAAGGCCGACATCACGCTGTCGGACGGAAGCTGGGTCGCGCTCACCGCGAACGAAGGCGCATTGTCGCGCGAGGCGCGCATCCTCGCGCTTTCGGGCGGCGTCGCGCTCTACCACGACAACGGCATGGAGATGCGCACCCCGTCCGCGACGCTCGACCTCAAGGCCGGCACCGCCGAGGGGCGCGAGCCGGTCGAGGGCCAGGGACCGTTCGCCTCGGTCAACGCCGCGGGCTTCCGCGTGATCGAGCACGGCGAGCGCATGATGTTCACCGGCAAGGCGCGGCTTGTGCTGCGCACCCAGCCGGCCGGTGCCGGAAGATGAGGCCGCCCGGGGCGCTCGGTGCCGTCGTCCTGGCGCTGCCCGCGATCGCCATCCTCGCCACCGCGCCGGCGACCGGCCAGGGGCTCAATTTGCCGGGCGCGACCTCGCGCGCGCCGATCGAGATCACTGCCGATCAGGGCATCGAGTGGCTGCAGAAGGGCCAGGCCTACGTCGCGCGCGGCAACGCGCGGGCGAAGCAGGGCGACGTGTCGGTGCACGCCGACATGCTCACCGCCTACTACGAAGGCGGCAAGGAAGGTCGGCCGTCGCGCATCATCCGCATCGACGCCGACGGCAAGGTGCGCATCGTCGCGCCGGGCGAGACCGCGACCGGCGACAAGGCGGTCTATGACGTCGAGCGCGGCATCCTGGTCTTGACCGGAAAGCCGCGCCTCGTCACCCGCACCGACCGCATCACGGCGCGCGACTCGCTCGAATACTGGACCGACCGGAACATGGTGGTCGCGCGCGGCGAGGCGGTCGCGGTGCGCGGCGACAAGCGGCTCGCGGCGCGCGTGTTGAGCGCCCATTTCGTGCGCGATCCGAAGCAGGGCGACCGCATCGTGCGCATCGATGCGTTCGACGACGTGCTGATTTCCTCGCCGGGCGAGATCGTGCGCGCCGCCAAGGGCGTGTACGACGTGGATTCGGGTATCGCCACTCTCGTCGGATCGGTTAAAATTTCGCGTGGCCCGAACCAGCTCAACGGGGAACGCGCCGAGGTGGATCTGAACACGGGCAAGAGCCGGCTGCTGAGCGGCCCGGACGGCCCGGTGCGCGGGATCATCGTGCCGGGCGGCGACCGCAGGACCGGCGCGCGCGCCCAGCCGGCGCCTGGCGGCGGAGAGCGGCGTTGAGCCCGCACGGCCCGGACCGGGCGGCGCTGGCCGATTCTCAGCGCCTTCGCCTGGTGAGCGAGAGCGACGGGCTCGCCGCGCGCAATCTCGGCAAGCGGTTCAACCGGCGGCCGGTGCTGCGCGACGTCTCGCTGTCGGTCCGGCGCGGCGAGGCGGTCGGGCTGTTGGGTCCCAACGGCGCCGGCAAGACGACGTGCTTCTACGTCATCACCGGCCTGATTGCGCCCGACCACGGCACCATCACGCTCGACGGCCAGGTCTTGACCGACCTGCCCATGTACCGCCGGGCGCGGCTCGGCATCGGGTATTTGCCGCAGGAGGCCTCGATCTTCCGCGGCCTCACGGTCGAGAACAACATCCGTGCCATCCTCGAGGTCACGCACGCGCTGCCGGAAAAGCGCGAGGCGCTGCTCGAGGAGCTGATGGCCGAGTTCTCGATCTCCCATCTTCGACGCACGCCGGCGATCGCGCTGTCGGGCGGCGAACGGCGGCGCGTCGAGATCGCCCGCGCGCTCGCCGCGCAGCCCGCCTTCATGCTGCTGGATGAGCCGCTCGCCGGCATCGACCCGATCGCGGTCAACGAGATCCGCCAGCTCGTCGCCTACCTCAAGGATCGCGGCATCGGCGTCCTGATCACCGACCACAACGTGCGCGAAACGCTCGAGATCGTCGATCGGGCCTACATCCTGCACGACGGCGCCGTCTTGATGGAGGGCCGCCCCTCGGAAATCGTCGCCCACGAGGACGTGCGGCGCGTTTACCTCGGGGAAAGGTTCAGCCTGTAGGACAAACGTCGGCTAAGTCGTTCTAGGGCCAAGGGATAATGGCGCTTACGCCCCGGTTGGATCTGCGCCAGCAGCAGTCGCTGGTGATGACGCCGCAGCTGCAGCAGGCCATCAAGCTGCTGCAGATGTCCAACCTCGAACTCGTCGAATTCGTCGAGACCGAGCTCGAGCAGAACCCGCTGCTCGAGCGCGAGGAGGCGGTCGAGCCGGGCGAGACCGAAGCGGCCCAACCCGAAGCCGCCGCCGAGCGCGCGTTCGACGAGGACAATCCCGAGCCCGACACGGTCGACCTGTCCGGACCGGATGGCGTCGCCGGGCGCGAGGAAGCGGGACTCGACGCCGACTACGGCAACGTCTGGACCGAGGAGGGTCCGGGCGAATCCCCGGCCGCGCCGCCCACGGACGGCATGTCGATCGGCCAGTGGGGCACGACGTCGGGCACCGCAGTGGACGGCGAGCCCGACCCGGAGCGCACGCTTGCCGACGAGATCAGCCTGCGCGACCATCTCCTCTCCCAGATCAACGTCGACCTCGACGACGCGGCCGACCGCATGATCGCGCTGCACCTGATCGACATGCTGGACGATGCGGGATACCTGCCGGCCGATCTCGCGCCGGTCGCGAGCCTCCTCAACTGCACGGTCGAGCGCATCGAGGCGACGCTCGAGAAGCTGCAGCGCTGCGATCCGCCCGGCATCTTCGCGCGCGG
>DASWLB010000265.1:0-2939 GCA_036396315.1 Alphaproteobacteria bacterium | reverse complement strand
CCCCAAAACCACCCTTAAACTATTGAAACACAATACGAAAAAAATTTGTTGACTTCCAGATTACAAAACCGCTGCTCTACCCCTGAGCTACGCCGGCACTGTCGCGATCGTCAAAATACCCGGTCCGCGCATCGGTCGGCGCCAATCCGCCGATGTGTGGGCGCGCGGGTTGCGCCAAGATAGCGCCGCAGCCGCGGCGCGGCAATGAACCGGGCTTGCTCAAGGCGATGCTCGACCAACTCGGATTGTCGCGCCGCGATTTGGAGGACGCATGACCGCGTTCGGATACCGCTGCGCTCTCGAACGGCAGGAAAACGGGTGGTGGCTCGTGCGCTTTCCCGACGTGCCGGAGGCGCTGACCGAGGGCGAGACGAAGGACGCGGCGAAGGCGAACGCGCTCGATTGCCTGCTCACGGCGCTGGAAGGATACATGAAGGCAGGCCGGCCCATCCCCCGCCCGTCGCCGTTCCGCCGCGACGACGAGCGGTTGGCGCTGCCGTCGCTCGTAACCGCCAAGCTCGCCGTCTACGACACGATGCGGGCGCACGGGTGGTCCAAGCTGAAGCTCGCGAAACGGCTCGGCGTGGCCGAGAACTCCGTGCGCCGCCTGCTCGATCTCCGTCACAGCTCGCAGATGCGCCTCATCGATCAGGCCTTGGCGGCGATGAGCGCGGAGCTCCCGATCGATTTGCCGAGGACGCGCGCCCGCCGCGTGGCGTAACGTCGGAGTTCGGGTGCGGCAATAAGCGGGGGATCGGGGGATGGGGCGGCGTTGGGCGCTCGCGGGGCTCGCGGTCGTGGCGCTCGGCACGGCGCCGGCGGCCGCGCAGCCGCGCGAGCCGGTCGATCTCGAGCTTGCCTTCCTGGTCGATGCGTCGGGCTCGATCGACGAGGAGGAGACCCGGCTGCAGCGCCAAGGCTACGTCGATGCGCTCGCCAACGCCAAGGTGCTCGACGCCATCTCGGGCGGGTTCCACCGCTCGATCGCGGTCGCCTATATCGAGTTCGCCGGGCTCGGCTGCGCGCGCGTCTCGGTGCCCTGGTCGCGCATCTCCGACGCCGCCTCGGCGCGGGCGTTCGGCGAGCGGATCCTCGGGCTCGGGCGCATGCGCCTGTTCTGCCCGGGCGGCAACGCGATCGGCGAGGCGATGGCGCTTGCCGCCGATTCGATCGCGACCAACGGATTCGAGGGGCTGCGCCGCGCCATCGACCTGTCGGGCGACGGGCCCAACACGGTCGGCCCGCCGGTCGAAGCGGTGCGCGACGCGGCGGTCGCCTCCGGCATCACCGTCAACGGGCTGGTCATCGACCGGCCGAGTTTCCCCAACCTCGAAGAATACTTCCGCCGCGCCATGACCGGCGGGCCGCGCAGCTTCGTCATCAAGGCGGAGAATCGGGCGGTGTTCGGCGAGGCGATCCTGAAGAAGCTGATCCTCGAGATCGCCGGCGAGGTCCCGCCGGCGCGCGAGGCGCATCGGCGGTAAAGGGTCCCTCGGCGGCACGTCATCGCCGCAAAAGAAAAACGCCGGCGGGATTGCGCCCGCCGGCGAGTTGGTGCGTAATGGGGGGATACAACTAATATAAATTCTTCATTAGGGATTCCAAGTCCCCGCGTGTCCCAAGGGCTCCGCGCCGCGGCGCCCGGCCGCGTCATGGTTAACGCGAAACTTGGTCGCGAATTAGCAATTCATTCAACAAGATTCGTCGCGTTCCTACAATACAGGATGATCGCCGCGCGCGACCGGCGGTGGCGAGGTTCCGATCATCTTTTCGTGACCGCGCGGGGGCGCGGGTGCGAGTCCTTCGCCGTCAGCTGCCGCTGTCGGGTTCGGGCACCAGCACGACGCCGCCGATCTGCCATGTGCCGTCGGTCTGGCGCTCCATGAGATAGAGCGCGGTCACCGGCACGCCGCTCGCGCCGATCACCAGCACCGGCTGGACGAGCAGCCCGTCGATCCAGGCGATCTCGCGGAAGGCGAAATGGCTCGGCCGATAGACCGGCTGGTAGGAATCGCGCACCATCGCCATGAACCGTTCGGGCGTGCGGAAGATCGTCTTGATGCGGGGCGCGGCGAGGGCGAAGGCCGCGCTCGAATCGTCCCGCTTGAATGCGGCGATCTGGTCGACGATGACGCCGCGGATCGCCGCCTCGTCGCCGCCGGCGAGCGCGACGGGGCCGCCGGCGCGGGCGGGCAGGGCGACCGCCGCCGCCAACAATCCGGCGAGACAAGCCGCACGGCAGGCGCGAGCGAGCATTCTCTGCCTCCGGATCGCGCCACAAAGATGTAACGCCACCGCCGCAAACATGGTCCGAATCGGGCTTGTCCTACAATCCCCGTGGGTTGGCAAGGACATACAGGGCGACTGCGGCGGCGTTGGCGACGTTCAAGCTGTCCACCGCGCCGCGCCGCCCGGGCGCGGCCATGCGGATCGCGGCCAGCGCATCGCAGCTTTCGGCGACCAGCCGGCGCAGTCCCGCGCCTTCGGCGCCGAGGACCACCACGACCCGGTCGTGCCCGGCGAAGTCCTCGAGCGGAGCGGCGGCCTCCTGGTCGAGCCCGACGGCCCACCAGCCGGCCTCCCGGAGGGCGCCGAGCGCGCGGGACAGGTTGACCGTGCGAATCAGGGGAACGGTCTCGAGCGCGCCCGAAGCCGCCTTGGCGAGCGCTCCCGTCTCTTCCGGCGCGTGGCGGTCCTGGACGATCACCCCGGCGGCGCCGAACGCGGCGGCGGAGCGCAGCACCGAGCCCACGTTCTGCGGATCGGTCACCTGGTCGAGCATCACGGCGACCGCGTGTGCGCCCGCCGGAAGGTCGATCAGGTCCTCGATCGCGCCGGACGACAGCGGCTCGGCCAGCAGCGCGATCCCCTGGTGCACGGCGCCGTGCGGCAGCACCCGGTCGATCGCCTCGCGCGCGACCCACTCCGCTGCGAGGCCG
>DASWLB010000264.1:0-9326 GCA_036396315.1 Alphaproteobacteria bacterium | reverse complement strand
CAGCGGCGCGGCGTTTCCGAACATCGGTGCCTTGATCGTCATAAGCGCACCGGCGTTCTTGGCGATCTGGCTTCTACGAATCATTTCGCGTCAACTGCACGCCAACATCGCCGAGATGCACGACGCGCGCGACCGCGTCGTTATGGCGCAGACGTTCCTCGCGCTATTGGATCACGGCAAGGTCACTCCCGAGGATCGGGTGTTGATTCTTCATTCGCTGTTCCGCCCGTCCACCATCGGCGGTGCGGACGACAGCACGCCACCGCATTGGTTTGAGTTGCTGATGGAGCGGGTGAAATCACCCAGATCGTCAGCAGGGTAACGTGGACTGGAGCCCTTCGCGAAAATTCGTGCAAACGGAATCCCACTGGCTGCATCCAAGTGACTCCGTGACGCACATATAAAGTCGCTGGTGCCCAGGAGAAGACTCGAACTTCCACGGCCTTGCGGCCACAGGTACCTGAAACCTGCGCGTCTGCCAATTCCGCCACCTGGGCAGGATTCGATCCGGCATGGGTATGGGTACCGCCTGCCGCCCTGTCAACCGGATTCACCCGTCCGTTCCTCACCCTTCGAGACGCCACGCCTTCGCGCTGCGCGCTACGGCGGGCTCCTCAGGATGAGGAAACAGTAAGAGTCCGCCTAATCCTGAGGAGCGAGCGATGCGAGCGTCTCGAAGGGTGAGGCGGCGCGAGTTGACGCTTGCCGAGCCGCCGTATAATAGCCGCAAAGGGCAGGCGGGGCGGGAAGACCCCGGGGGGAGATCGCGATGACGCCAGCCTCGGTCACGGTGTTCGGCGCCTCGGGATTCCTCGGCCGCTACGTCGTGCGCGCGGTCGCGGAGACCGGCGCCACCATCCGCGCCGCCGAGCGGAGGCCGCTCCGCGCCGAATTCCTGAAGCCGCTGGGCGAGGTCGGCCAGATCGTGCCGGTCCGCGCCGACGTGTTGAACGAGCGCGAGGTCGCCGCGGCGGTCGCCGGCGTCGAGGCCGTGGTCAACCTGGTCGGCATCCTCGCCGAGCGCGGCCGGCAGACCTTCCCGGCGGTCCATACCGAGGCGGCCGGGCGAATCGCGCGCGCCGCCGCCGCCGCGGGCGTGCGCCGCCTCGTCCACGTCTCGGCGATCGGCGCCGATGCGCATTCAGCCTCCAGCTATGCGCGGTCCAAGGCGGCGGGCGAGCGCGAGGTGCGCGCGGCGTTCCCGGCCGCGACCGTGGTGCGCCCGTCGATCGTGTTCGGACCCGAGGACGATTTCTTCAACCGCTTCGCCGGACTCGCGCGATACCTGCCGGCGCTGCCGCTGATCGGCGGCGGCCGGACGCGGTTCCAGCCGGTCTATGTCGGGGACGTGGCCGGCGCAATTCGCGCCATCCTCACCCGCGACGAGACGGCGGGGCGGACCTTCGAGCTGGGCGGCCCGCGCATCTACACGTTCCGCGAGCTGATGGCGCTGATGCTCGCCGAGATCGGCCGCCGCAGGCTCCTCGTGCCGCTGCCGGTCGCGGTCGCGATGCTCGAGGCCGCATTCCTCGAGAAGCTGCCGAGCCCGATCGTCACGCGCGACCAGATCCGCCAGCTTGCGGTGGACAACGTGGTCGGCCCGGGCGCGGCCGGGCTCGATGCGCTCGGCGTCCGGCCGACCTCGCTCGAGGTGATCCTGCCGACCTATCTCGAGCGCTACCGCAAGCCGGTGGGCCGTCAGCGCGGCCACACGTCGAGATAGACGATGGCGAGCAGGAACGCGCCGAGCAGGAGCCGGTAGATCACGAACGGCGTGAAGGTCGAGCGCCTGAGCCAGGCCATCAGCCCCGCGATCACGACAACGCCGGTCGCCGCCGCGAACAAGCAGGCGGCGAGCGCGTCGTGGATCATCTCGTCCGATCCGGTCTCGAACAGCTTGAGCCCCTCCCAGATGCCGGCCGCCGAGATCGCCGGGATCGACAGGAGGAACGAGAAGCGCGCCGCCTCCGCCCGCTCGTAGCCGAGGAGCCGCGCCGCCACCATGGTGATGCCGGACCGGCTGGTGCCGGGGACGAACGCGAAGCATTGGGCGATGCCGATGATCAGGGCCTGGTTGAGGTTCATGTGCTCGAGCCGGCGGATCATCAGCCCGAACCGGTCGGCGCCGTAGAGGAGGACGGCGAAGCCGAGCATGGTCCAGGCCACGACCTCGATCCGGCGCAACCCGTCGCCGACGTAACGCTCGATCAGGAAGCCGACGATGAGCGCCGGCACCGTGCCGGCGAGCAGGTACCAGACGAGGATCGCGCCGGGGTCGCGCCGCCCGTCGGCGAGCCTGACGAGCCCCACGATCATGCGCCACACGTCGCGCCAGAAATAGACGAGGACGGCGAGCAACGTGCCGACATGGACGGCCACGTCGAGCATCAGCCCCTGGTCGGGCCAGCCGGTCAGATGCGGCACGAGGACGAGGTGGCCGGACGATGAGATCGGCAGGAATTCGGTGACGCCTTGGACGACGGCGAGGACGACGATCTGGTAGAGCGGCAACGCAGGGACTCCGGGTGCGCCGGCGGGCCTTATACCCCCGGATGGTTAACAAGCCCAAACTATTGCGCTAGCTTCCGGCCAGTCTTGTCTGCGGGCGCAGAAAGCGTGATATCAATCCCAGGATCGGAGAGGGATCGATGGTCGCGGTACCGCAAACCGACACGAGATTCCGCTGGCGGGTTACGCTTACGGCAGCGGGGGCGCTCGACGAGGACCTCGGGGGAATCGGCGAACGGGTCGGCCCGCGTAAGGGCCCCGATAAGCGCACCCATGGCCAGAAGGAAGACTACGTCCTTCGGCGTCTGCTCGTCGCGTGGCGCGAGGCGGGCAGGATCCCGTTCCCGCTCACCATAAGCGCCGCGCAGGAGGTCGACGGCGAGCCCGATTTCACTTTGACGTTCGAGTCCGGCGAGACCAGAGGGCTCGAAATCACCGAAGCCGGAACCGAAGACTATCAGGCCTGGCTCACGCACAACGAGGATCAGACGCAAAGCGGCGACGCCGTTCTGCTGTCCAAGGACGGCGTCATCGACCGAATCGAGATCGGCAATGTTGCCGAGCAAATTGCAACCGCGATCCGGAAGAAGTCGGAAGCCCATGCGCGGGGTAAATATCGCGGCCCGCAAACCTGCGAACTCGCGGTGTATGCCAACACGGCAGGGGACGGCTTTCTGGAGAAGCCCAAGGTCGTCGAGCGATTGCGTCGGATGAACGATTTGCAGACCGAATTCCGCGCCGTCCACTTGGTCTTCGAGTCTCATGTCGCCGTCGATGTCTTCGGTCCCGGCTTTCGCCTCGTGTCTATGGGGCGACGTTACGAAACCGACTTCGTCGGCTGGGCGGACGATCAGGCTCACCTGCTTCGTAGCCGCAAAATCAGCGGGCTCGACGTGCACAACATCGCCGAGGAGATCGAGGCATTGGCGAAGAGCGACCGGCGCGCGTTGCGCAGCTATCTCCAGGTCCTGCTGTTGCACCTTCTGAAATGGCAGTTTCAGCCTGACCGGCGCGCCAGCGGCTGGGAGTATTCGATCGCCAATTCACGCGCCGAGATTCAAGACCTGCTGTCGGAGCAACCGAGCCTCCGCCCGTTCTTCCGTGAAACGCTCGCCGTGACCTACTCGCGGGCGCGCCGCACCGCGGTGGCCGAAACCGGCTTGCCCGAATCGACGTTCCCGGCCGATTGCCCGTACCGCGCAGAGGATTTGGTCGACCCCGAGTTCTTGCCGTAGCGGCGGTCTGTTCGATCCAGTCGAATTTGGATCGATCGCTCCAGCCTACTCGCGGTCCCAGTTGCGCACCACCTCGGCGCCCGACCCGCGCAGCGCGTCCATGAACGCGGCGAGCAGCTTCGTCCCCGGCTGGCCGCGCTTGTCGAGGTTGTCGGCCCACTCCTTGGGAACGTTGGGCATCGCGGAAGCCCACTTGCGGCGCTCCGCGGCGGCGAGCGGCGCGAACTTGGCGCCGCGCTTTTCCATCAGCCCGACGAAGTTCTTGCCCGACTCGGTGGTGATCCGGACATAGCGGTCGGACCAGCCGCGCGCGACCTCGCGGAAGATCGTCCGCGCGAACTCGGGGAACTCGTCCCAGGTCGCCTTGTTGACCGTGAGGCTCGACGATACGATGCCGCCGAAATTCACCACCGTGTAGTTCGGCGCGGCCTCGTCGATCTTGTAGGGGAACGACAGCGAGACGGCCGAGATGTAGCCGTCGTACACGCCGTTGCGGATGTTGGTGTAGGCATCGGCCATCGACGAGGTGACGGCGACCGCCTTGGTGCCGCGCAGCATGTGGCCCCACGAGCCGGTGGTGCCGATCTTCTTTCCCTCGAGGTCCTCGAACTTGCGCACCGGGAACTTGGTGAGGAGACCGAACGTGTCGCTCGCCGCCGCCGACAGGAACACCTGGTTGTGGCGCAAATAGGCCTGGCTCATCTCGGGCACCTTGGCGCGAATCGCCTGGTCGATCGCGCCGAGCTTCGCGCCATCGAGCCCGTGGAACGGCACCATCGCGGTGTACTGCTCGAGCGGCAGCTTCGATTCCTCGAAGCCGGAGATGATCATGCCGAACTGGGCGATGTTGTTCTCGACCGCCTCGAACGTCTCGTTGAAGTTGGCGAGCGACTGGGCCCACGCCTCGCGCCATTCGATCTTGAAATCCTGGCCGGACGCCGCGATGCGCCGGTTCACCTCGGGGATCACGTATTCGCGGACGACCCGGACGTTGGTGACGATCGGCGGCGGCGCGCCGATCGCCGTGATCTTCACCGTCTTGGCCTCCACCGCTTGGGTCGCGGCCGCGAGCGCGCAGGCGAGAACCGCCGCGCCGGCATAACGCATCATCGGTTGACCTCCCTCGAGTGCGGGCGGGCGAAACGGACGCCCGTTGCGAACCATGATTGCACCCTGCGAACCTTGCGGCAAGGCGGCGCGCGCCCTACCGGATCGCCGCGCCCATGCGATAGAGTGGCGCCATGCGCCTCCTCTACCATCTGCACCTGTCGCCGTCGTGCCGCACGGTGCGGATCGCGCTTGCCGAGAAGGGACTCGAGTTCACCCTCAAGACCGAGAACCTGTGGGAACGGCGGCCGGAGTTCCTGCGCCTCAACCCGGCCTGCGAGGTGCCGGTGATGGTCGAGCCCGACGGGCTCGTCGTGTGCGGCCAGACGCCGATCCTCGCCTTCATCGAGGAGTCATTCGCCGAGCGCGCGCTGTTGCCCGCGCCCGTGCGCGAGCGCGCCGAGGCGCGCCGCCTGGTCGATTGGTTCGCCGCCAAGTTCGACCGCGAGGTGACGCAGAACCTGGTCGGCGAGAAGATCATGAAGCGGCTCCTCAAATCGGGCGAGCCCGACACCGGCGCGATCCGCGCCGGCCACGCCAATATCCACGTCCATCTCGATTATATCGGCTGGCTGGTCGAGCGGCGGAACTGGCTCGCGGGCGACGCGTTCACCCTCGCCGACATCGCCGCCGGGGCGCACCTGTCGGCGCTCGACTACATCGACGAGGTGCCGTGGGACGACCATCTGCCGGCGCGCGAATGGTATGCGCGCTTGAAGTCGCGACCGTCGTTCCGCCCGATCTTGGCCGACCACGTGCCGGGCGTGCCGCCGCCGCGGCACTACGCCGATCCGGATTTCTGAGAGCCCGCGGCCGGCACAATTCCGACCGGCGCGTGCCGAACTGGCGAAAACGGCTGCCCGTCCGCGCATCAACCTGTCCACCCGCGCCGGACTCCCGCATAGTCCCACCCGCAAGTCATTGAAAACTCAACGATCGCCTCGCGTGGCACGGGTTTTGCATAGCCCTTACTCGCGAGGGTTCGTTGCGGCCGTAGGCCCTGGGCGGAGTGTCGATCGTGCTCAGAGCGAGCGCTGCACCGGGGCACCGACAACGACCGCTCAACCGGAGGTCCGATATGCAATTCGAGCACTTCTCGGGAGTTTCGTGCCGTTTCCTGGCCTTGACGATCGCGTTGTCGTTGCCGCTTTCCGCGGCGTACGCAGCCGACGAGAAGCTTTCGCCCGCCACGCCTCCGGTTGCCGAGCGCGCCGATGTCCTCGCGTCTTCGTGTGCCGCGAAAGCCGACGTGACGACCGTCGTTCTGGCGCGGCCGTCGGACAGCTGGGTCGCGCAATCGTCGGACTGGACGGATAGCGGCATCGTTGTCGATGCCTGCCACACCGTAATCATCACCGCGGCGGGACAATGGCGTTACGGCCGAGATTCGACCGAACCGCTGATGAGCGGTGCGGGGGCGGAATTCAAGGCTTGTGGCATCGACTATAAGACGGGCATCGATCACTCGCCCCTGCCGACCGCGCCCTGCGGGGCCCTCATCGGAAAGGTCGGCGCGGGCGGCAAGCCGTTTCTGATTGGCGACGGACCCACGGAAGTCCCGTCCGAGTCCGAAGGCAAACTGTATTTCATCATGAACGACTGGGAATTTGGCGACAACTCGGGCTCCTTGACGGTCACCGCGACGTTCAAGTCATCTCCAGCCACCGCCAGCCGTTAGCCGGCTCGATCGCCGAAACCGGGACGCAAGCCTCGGCGCCCTCGGCCGCGGTTGACGGGGCCCGCGCGGCGCACCCATATTGAGGCATGGCAGAAGACGATCCGAAGGCCGGGGGCGAGACCCCGCCCGAGCCCGATTTCTACGTCGGCGGCGGGTCCGGCGTGGGCGCGATGCACGACGCTATCATCCGCCAGGTGTCGGAGTTGCTCGCCGATTCCGGCCTGAGCGAGGAGGAGAAGCAGCGCGTCCTCGCCGCCATCGCCTGCCCGTGCTGCGGCGGGGCCGGCCCGTCGCTCGTCATCGACCTCAACAAGCCGTCGGGCGGTCCGGTGTACTGAGCAAAATCTAGGCGGCGCGGACGTTGAGCCGCGCCGGCCTGCGCGCGCGCGGCGGCTTGGGCCGCACGACGATCTCGACGTCCCGATCGAGCTTGGTCAACAGGATCGCCAGGCGGCGAATCGAGAAGCCGGAAGTTCGTCCGTTCATCAGCGCGTTTACATCGGCCGGAGCGAGGCCGAGAAGCCCCGCGGCGGCCCGCTGGCTGAGCCGGCGACGCTTCAGGATCGAATTGATCTCGTGCGCGAGCAGGGCTTCGACCTGCAGCTCGTCCGCATTCTCGAATCCCAGGTCGGCGAATACGTTGCCGCTGCCCCGTTCGACCTTCCCTTTCACGCTACGCATGGCTCCGGCTCCGGCTATCGCCCGCGTCCTGCCCCGTAGACCCGGCGGTGATGGTCCTGCGCGATCCGCAAGCGACCCTTGATCAATTCCACCTCTTGTCGGGGAGTCGCGATTCCTCGCTTCGCCTTCTTCTGAAAGCAGTGGAGCACGTAGATCACTTCGGCAAATCGAACCGTGTAAACGCCGCGATAGGTCGATCCTCCATGGTTCTCGACGATCTCGAGGACCCCGGCGCCCCCGAACCCTTTGAGCGGTTTCGCGTGCGGGTGCTTGCCTCCGGCTTGGGCAACGGTCAGTGCACGCCCGACTTCCCGCATCACGTCGCGCGGAAACGACAGCAACGCGGCTTTGGAGTTCCCAACCCATTCAACGGGTTTCAGCACGCGCGTTCCGCCGACGCCTTGTAAGTATATCTACTAACAACGCGACGAGCTGTCAAGGGACGGCTTCGGCGCGCAGCGCCCGCATGAGCGTCTACGGCCGGATGTCCATCTGCTCGATGTTCACGCGCGCGGCCTCGCCCGCCGGACCGTCGGGATCGAGCCTGAGCACCGCGAGCCAGTCGGCGCGGGCGGCCGCGTTCTCGCCGCGCAGGCGGCGGATGTTGCCGCGCTCGAGGAACGCGTCGGCGTTGTCGGGCGCAAGCGCCAGCGCGCGCGCGAGATCGTCGTCGGCGAGCTCGAGGTTGTCGAGATGGCGCCAGGCGGTGGCGCGCATCACGAATGCCTCGGCCCGGCCGGGCGCGAGATCGAGCGCGCGGGAGAGGTCGTCGATCGCCTCGAAATAGAGCCGGAGCCCGGCGAGCGCGACGGCGCGGTCGACGAGCAGGTCGGCCGCCTCGCCGCCGAGCCGGAGCGCGTCGGTGAGCGCCGCCCAGGCGCGGCGGGAATCGCCCGCCTGCAGCCAGGCGCGCCCGGCCTGGCCGTAGAGCTGGGTTCGCATCGCCGCGCCTTGCGAGGTGTCCTCGGCGGCGAGCTGCTCGAGAAGCTGCGCGCCCTCGCTGACATCGCCGCGCGCGACGAGCGCGGTTGCGAGGCAGTGGTCGGC
Organism: Alphaproteobacteria bacterium; assembly: GCA_036396315.1. Taxonomy (GTDB): domain Bacteria; phylum Pseudomonadota; class Alphaproteobacteria; order MPNO01; family DASWLB01; genus DASWLB01. The sequence continues at coordinate 1,070 of DASWLB010000264.1, read as the reverse complement.
GGGCGCGCCGCCGTTCTCGCGCCGCCAGGCGAGCGCCGCCTCGACGCCCTTCTGCCCGTCCGCGCGCGCGACCGCCATGCAGGATTCGTAGCGCTGCGTATCCTGCGCATGGGCGAAGCCGATCCACCAAACGAACGGCAAGGCCAAGAGCCATCGGCAGGGGCGGGTCTGAGACCCGCCCCTACAAATCCCATATGGGCGGAATCTGTTGAACATCCCTACCCCACCCGTTCGCACAGCTCGTCCACCGTATCGAACAGGATCGCCAGATCCTGCTCGCGCGACAGGCGATGGTCGCCGTCCTTGATCAGCTTCACGGTCACGTCCTCGGACAAGAGCGATGCGGCGATGCGCGAGGCGGTCGACCACGGCACCGACTGGTCGCGCATGCCGTGCAGCAGGCGCACCGGCACGTGCACGGCGATCGGCCGGTCGAGCAGGAGGTGTTTCCGCCCCTCTTCGATCAGCCGCAGGGTGATCGGATACCCCTCGGCGGCATGATCGGACGGTTCGCGATGGATCTCGCCGCGTTCGAGCCGGGCGCGCAGCTCGGGATCGAAGCGCCGCCACATCAGCTCCTCGGTGAAGTCGGGCGCCGCCGCGACGCCGACGAGGCCGGCGACGCGCGCCGGCCGGGCAAGCGCGACCAGCAGCATGATCCAGCCGCCCATCGACGAGCCGACGAGCAGCTGCGGCCCGTCGGTGAGCGCCTCGATGGCGCGGATCGCATCGGCCGTCCAGCGCCCGACCGTGCCGTCGGCGAACGCGCCGGAGGAGGCGCCGTGGCCGGTGTAGTCGAAGCGGAGGAAGGCGCGGCCCCGCGCGCGGCAATGCGCCGCGAGCGCGGTCGCCTTGGCGCCGGTCATGTCGGAGGCGAAGCCGCCGAGGAACACGATGCCGGGCGCGGCGCCTTCGATCCGGCGGTAGGCGATTGTCGCGCCGTCGCCGCATGATAGAATCGCTGGCGCGTCGCGGGCCGCGCCAGGGGGTTCGGCGGGGCCGGTCATGGCGCGGCGACGCGACTTCGGGGGAATTGGAGAGGCATCTGGCCGCGCAACCTAGCATTGACG
>DASWLB010000263.1:0-5167 GCA_036396315.1 Alphaproteobacteria bacterium | reverse complement strand
CCGCGTCTCGAAGGATGAGGTCGCGCTACGCCGCCTTCTCGCGCATCTGCTTGACGACCTCGACGAGGCCGCGCACCGCCTCGACGGATTTGTCGAACATCGCCTTCTCGTCGGGATCGAGCGCGATCTCGACCACGCGCTCGACGCCGTTCGCGCCGATCACCGCGGGCACGCCGACATAGAGCCCCTTCACCCCGTACTCGCCGTTCAGCTGCACGGCGCAGGGCAGCACGCGGCGCTTGTCCCTGAGGTACGACTCGGCCATCTGGATCGCGGCCGACGCGGGGGCGAAATAGGCCGAGCCCGAGCCGAGCAACGAGACGATCTCGCCGCCGCCGTCGCGCGTGCGCTGCACGATCGCGTCCACCCGGTCCTGCTTGAGCCAGCCCATCTTGACGAGGTCGGGCAGCGGGATGCCGGCGACGGTGGTGTAGCGCACCAGCGGCACCATCGTGTCGCCGTGCCCGCCGAGCACGAAGGCGGTCACGTCCTCGACCGAGACGCCGAGCTCGTCGGCGATGAAGTAACGGAACCGCGCCGAATCGAGCACGCCCGCCATGCCGACGACGCGCTTCGCCGGGAGCCCGGACGCCTCGCGCAGCGCCCACACCATCGCATCGAGCGGATTGGTGATGCAGATCACGAAGGCCTTGGGGCAGTTCTGCTTGATGCCCTCGCCCACCTGCTTCATCACCCCGGTGTTGATGCCGATCAGGTCGTCGCGGCTCATGCCCGGCTTGCGCGCGATGCCGGCGGTGACGATCACCACGTCGGCGCCCTTGATGCCCGAATAATCGCCGGTGCCCTCGAAGCGGCCGTCGAACCCCTCGACGGGCGAGGATTCGGCGATGTCGAGCGCCTTGCCGGCGGGCACGCCCTTGACGATGTCGAACAGCACGACGTCGCCCAGCTCCTTGAGCCCCGCGAGATGGGCGAGCGTGCCGCCGATGTTGCCCGCGCCGACGAGCGCGATCTTGCTGCGTGCCATGGGATGTCCCCCGGAATTGCCGAGCGGTTTGCCTAGCGCGATTCCTCCGGCCGGGCAAGGGCAAGGCGGCTGGACGATTTGCCGTGGCGACGCTGCAAACGGTATGTTAGGAACAAGACAGCGAATCCGCGGGCGAAAAACGGCGCGGCCGCGCGTAGCGGTCGTCGCCGAAAAGAACGCGGCAGGGAGACTTCGCCCGCGTCGGACACTGTCAAGAAACGCGTCGTAACATTGGAGGATTCACTATGTGGCGACCCGGTCTTACGGCGGCGATTGCCGCCTTCGGAATGGCGATTGGCGCAACCGCCTCATCGGCGCAACCGCTCGGTTTCGGCACCAGCGCGCCGGGCGCCTGGACGCACTCGGCGGGCTCCGCCGTCGCCAAGGTCATGGACGAAAAGGCGGGCATCAAGGCGCTGGTGCAGCCGCAGGGCGTCGAGCCGCTGCCCAACGTGAACGCCAACGTGCTCCAGTTCTGCCTATCGAGCGCCGAGGACCTCACCTTCACGGCGACGGCGACCGGCTACCACGAGGGCGGACAAGCGCGCCGGAACTTGCGGGTTGCCGCGGTGATGACGCCGCTTCTGAGCGCGCTGTTCGTGCGCAAGGATTCCGACATCAAGGCCATCCGGGACCTCAAGGGCAAGCGCCTGCCGTCCGAGTTCAGCGCCCAGAAGACCATCAAGCACACGATCACCGCGCATCTCGCCAACGCCGGGCTCACCTGGGACGACGTTCGGCAGGTGCCCTCGCCCACGGTGCCGCGGTCCGCCGACGATTTCGCCGCCGGCAAGACCGACATGTTCTACTTCGCGCTCGGTTCGGCGAAGGTGATGCAGGTCGGCGCGGCGGTGGGCGGACTCCGGGTGGTGCCGCTCGACGATTCGCCGGCGGCGATCGCGCGCCTGCAGGCGATACTGCCGGGCAGCTACCTCGTCGTTGCGCAGCCCGGAAAGAACATGGAGGGGCTCGATCAGCCGACCAAGGTCGTCGCCCGCGACATGATTCTGGTCACCAACGACAAGGTCGCCGAAGACATCGTGTACAAGACGGTGAAGGCGCTGCACGGGAGCCGACAAAGCCTGGTCTCCACCTTCGTCGGCCTTGGACGCTTCGAGCCCGCACGCATGCCGATCGCGATCAACGGCGTGCCGCACCATCCGGGAGCGCTCAAGTTCTATCGCGAGATTGGCGCGGCGCCGAAGGCCTAGGCCGCGGCGCCTCGGGGGGATAACGCCCGGACGGGGCGGCGCCATGCCGATGCCCGGCCGGGCGGTGCGCCCGACGTTCCGCCGCGCGCATGGCGCAACGTGAGGGCCTGGAGAACGGCTTGCGATCTCTGACCAAGATGCTGGCGATCGTGCTGCCCTGCGGCACGATCGCCTTCTCGGCGGACCTGTTCCGGCGCGCCGGGTTCCTGTTCTATCCCGAGCAATTCTTCGCCGCGATGTTCGGGCTCGCCATGACGCTCGTGTATCTGCACGTGCCGGCCTCGCCCGGCCGCGAGCGCAAAGGGCCGGTGCCGTGGTACGACGTGGTCGCCGCCGCGCTCTCGGTCCTGGGATGCGCGCACCTGGCCGTGCGCTACCCCTATCTCACCGAGCGGGTGGCCGAGCTGCCCGCCGAAGGCACGGTGACGGCCGTGGTTCTCGCCGTTCTGACCGTCGAGGCGCTGCGGCGGACCGGCGGGCTCGCCATCACCATCGTCGTCGTCGCGTTCCTCGGTCTTGCGCTGATCGCCGACCTGCTGCCCGACCCGATGACGGGGCGCCCGGTGCCCGTCGACCGGCTGTTCTACTATCTCGTGTGGGATTCGACGGCCGTGCTCGGCACGCCGCTCCTGATCATCTCGACCATCGTCGTCTGCTTCATCCTGTTCGGCCAGGCGCTGTTCCTGTCCGGCGGGTCGGCGTACTTCACCGACGTCTCGATGGTGCTGATGGGCCGCTTCCGCGGCGGGCCGGCGAAGATCGCGATCGTCGCCTCGTCGCTGTTCGGCACCATCTCGGGCAGCGTGGTCGCCAACGTGGTGTCCACCGGCGTCGTCACCATCCCGCTGATGAAAAACTCCGGATACCGGCCCCACGTCGCCGGCGCGATCGAGGCGGTTGCCTCCACGGGCGGCCAGCTTATGCCGCCGGTGATGGGCATCGCCGCCTTCATCATGGCGGAGTTCCTGCAGGTGCCCTATGCGGAGGTGGCGATCGCCGCCACGATCCCGGCGGTCCTCTATTACGTCGCCTTGTTCGTCGAAGCCGATCTCGAAGCGGCGCGCCACGGCATCAGCCGCGTGCCGAAGGAGCGGATTCCGCCGGCCTGGGAGGTGATCAAGTCCGGCTGGCACTACCCCATCCCGTTCGCCGTGCTGATCCTCGGCATCTTCTCGTGGAATCTGCCGATCGACGAAGCGGCGTTGAATTCGCTCGCAGTCGTGATCGTGTTCGCGCTCGTCTTCGGCTATCGCGGCACGCGGCTCAAGCTGAGCGGCGTCCTCGACATCGTGCGGACCACCGGCACGGCCGTCCTCGACATTTTCATGATCGGCGCCGGCGCCGGCATGGTCATCGGCGTGCTCAACATCACGGGGCTCGGTTTCGGCCTTACCCTCTCGCTTGTGCAGATCGCTGGCGGCGACATGCTCACGCTGCTGTTCCTCGCCGCAATCGCTTCGATCATCCTCGGCATGGGCATGCCGACGGTTGGCGTGTACATCCTGCTCGCCACCCTGGTCGCGCCGGCCTTGATCGAGATGAAGATCGATCCGATGGCCGCCCACATGTTCATCATGTACTACGGCATGCTGTCGATGATTACCCCGCCGGTGTGCGTCGGCGCGTTCGCGGCCGCTTCGATCGCTGTCGCCGATCCGATGCGGACCGGCTACACGGCGATGCGCTTCGGCTGGGTGGCGTTCGTCATCCCGTTCCTGTTCGTGTTCGAGGGCACGCTCCTGTTCCAGGGCGAGCCGCTCGCCATCTTCATCGACGTGGCCGCGGCGGTCGTCGGCGTGTGGCTCGCCTCGGCCGCAATGATCGGATTCGGGATCCGCCCGCTCGGCATCCCGAGCCGGCTCCTCTACGCGATCGCCGGACTCGCGCTCGTGGTGCCGATCGGCGCGTTCGGCAGCGGCCGGCTGGTCAACTTCGTCGGCTTCGGACTCGCCGTCGCCCTCGTCGGCGCCGAATTCATCATGCTGCGCCGCCGCGCGCCCGCGCGCGCCGTCGAACCGTCCTCGGCGGAGTAGCTCAATCGGCGACGGGCGCCGAGGCCGCCCCCGCCTCGTGGGGCAGCGCAAGGTACGCTTCGCCCTGCATCTCGATGAGGCGGGACGGCGCGCGGCGGAACGCCTCCGCCCCGGTGCCCGTCTCGTAGAGCGCATCGGGCACAACCTCGGCCGAGGCGATCAGCTTCACCTTGTGCTCGTACAAGGTATCGACGAGGTTGAGTAAGCGCTTCGCCGCGTCGCGGCGGTCGGGCCCGAGTTTCGGTACGCCCTCGACGATCACGGTGTGGAAGCGCGCCGCGATCGCCGCGTAGTCCTCCGCCCCGAGGGGGCGCTCGCACAGCTCCGCGAAGCCAAACCAGGCGACGCCGAGCGCCGCGCGCCGCGCGCGGCACTATAAGGTCGCGCCACTTGACGACGAGGTTCTGCGGCACGCCGGCATCGCCGCCCGTCAACCGCGCGAACGCGGCCGCGAGCGCCCTCGCCGCGTCCGGTCCGCACGGCGCGTGATAGACCTTCATGCCCTTCATCGCGAGGCGGCGGTAATCGACGCCGCCGTCGAGCTCGATCACGTCGAGCCGCTCGGCGAGGAGCGCGACGAAGGGCAAGAACCGGTCGCGCTGCAACCCGTTGGCGTAGAGATCGCCGGGCGCGACGTTGGAGGTTGCGACGACAACGACGCCCGAATCGAACAGCGCTTCGAACAGACCGGCGAGGATCATCGCATCGGCAATGTTCTCCACCTGGAACTCGTCGAAACAGAGAAGGTGCGTTTCCGCGGCGATCTCGTCCGCGTGCACGGCGAGCGGATCGCGCACGCCGCCGTCGCGGCGCAAGCGGTGCAGCGCGTCGTGCACGCCCGCCATGAAGTCGTGGAAATGGACGCGGCGCTTGGCGCGCGGCGGCGCCGCCTCGAAGAACAGGTTCATCAGCATCGACTTGCCGGACCCGACCGG
>DASWLB010000262.1:0-2620 GCA_036396315.1 Alphaproteobacteria bacterium | reverse complement strand
GGTGGGCGCGCCGGGCGCGATCGCATCGAGCCCGCGGATCACCGACGGCAGCACCTCGTATTCGACCTCGATCAGCTCCGATGCGTCCTTCGCCTGGGCGAGCGTGTCCGCGACGACGAACGCCACCCCTTCGCCGACGTGGTGCACCTTGCCGGCGACCACGGGCATGATCGGGTGCTCGAAGGCCGTGCGCCCGTCGGGATAGGCGAGCGCCGGCTTGGCGATGTCCTCGGGCGCCACCTGCATGGCGCGGGAGGGGATCGGCTTCAGCCCGTCGGCCAGGTAATCCGCCCCGGTCAGCACCGCGCGCACGCCGGGCGCGCGCTTGGCCGAAGCCGTCTCGATTCGCTTCACCCGCGCGTGCGCGTGCGGAGAGCGCAGCATGTATCCGTAGATCTGGTCGGCGCGGACGTAGTCGTCCGAATAGTTGCCCTTACCGGTGAGGAGCCGCTGGTCTTCGCGCCGCGGCAGCGCCTGGCCGATGCCGGTGTCCATGTCAGGGTGCCGCCTTGGCTTCTTGGATCGCCCGCCAGATGCGGTGCGGCGTCGCCGGCATGTCGAGCCGCGTGACGCCCACCGGCGCGAGCGCATCCAGGATCGCGTTCATCACCGCGGCGAGCGATCCGGTGGTGCCGGCCTCGCCGCCGCCCTTGACGCCGAGCGGATTGCCCTTGGTGATCACCTCGTTGGTGTCGACCCGGAACGACGGCACGTCGTCGGCGCGCGGCATCGCGTAGTCCATGAACGAGCCGGCGAGGAGCTGGCCGTCCTCGGCGCCGTAGATCGCGTGCTCCATCAGCGCCTGGCCGACGCCCTGCACGATGCCGCCGTGCACCTGGCCGTCGACGATCAGCGGGTTGACCACGCGCCCCACGTCGTCCACGGCGGTGTAGGCGACGATCTCCGGCGTGCCGGTGTCGGGGTCGATCTCGATCTCGCACACGGCGCATCCGTTGGGGAAGGCGAACAGCCGTCCGACGAACTTGGAATCCCCGGCGAGCGGACCCCTGAGCTCCTCGGGAAGCCCCGTGCCCTCGGCCGCGCGCTGCGCCGCCTCGGCGAGCGAGATCGCGCGGTCGGTGCCGGCGACCCGGAAGCGCCCTTGCGCGAACTCGATGTCGGTCTCGGCCGCCTCCAGCACCTGCGCCGCGATCTTCTTGCCCTTGTCGATGATCTGCTCGGAGGCCTTGACCATCACGTTGCCGCCCATGCGGATCGAGCGGTCGGAATGGCTGCCGCCGCCCTCGATCACCACGTCGGAATCGCCGGTGATGATGTTCACGTCCTCGGCCGGCACGCCGAGCCAGGTCGAGATCACTTGGGCGAAGCTCGTCTCGTGCCCCTGGCCGGAGGACTGCGTGCCGATGACGACGTCGACCTCGCCGTCGGGGCGCGCCGTGATCTGGGCGCGCTCGAGCGGCGCACCGACCGGCGTCTCGACGTAGTTCGACAGCCCGATGCCGCGCAACCGGCCGCGCTTCGCCGCCGCCGCGCGCCGCGCGGGGAAGCCCTTCCAGTCCGCGAGTTCGAGCGCGCGGTCCATGTTCTTCTCGAATTCGCCGCAATCGTAGGTGAGCCCGCCCGGCGTCTTGTAGGGGAAGCCGGTCGGCGGGATCAGGTTGCGGCGCCGCAGCTCGATCCTGTCGATGCCCATCTTCGCCGCCGCCATGTCGATCAGCCGCTCCATGGCGAGCATCGCCTGCGGGCGGCCCGCGCCGCGGTAGTGGATCGAGGGCAAGGTGTTGGTGAGGATGCCGATGGCGCGGAGATGCAGGTTCGGCGTCAGATACACGGTGGTCGCGATGCGCGAGCCGTTCGCCGCGGGAACGTAGGACACCGGGTTGCCGCCGACGTTGGAGTAGAGCGTGACCTTCAGCCCGAGGAACTTGCCGTCCTTGTCCAAGGCGAGCGCGGCGCGGGTGACGAGATCGCGCGCCTGGTAGTCGGACACGAACGCCTCGGTGCGCTCGCCCGTCCATTTGACCGGCCGGCCGAGGCGCTTCGCCGCCCATAGCGCGAGCACGAACTCGGGATAGCATTGCGAGCGCGGCCCGAACCCGCCGCCCACGTCGCGCGTGACGACGCGCACGTCCTGCGGCTTGCAGCCGAACACGCCGACAAGACAGTTCTTCACCCGGTGCACGCCCTGCGTGCCGGTGTGGAGCACGTAGCGCCCGCCCGCCGCCTCGTACGCGGCGGCGCAGGCGCGCGGCTCCATCTGGGCGTTGACGACGCGGTTCGACACGAACTCGCCCTCGACGACGCAAGCGGCGCGCGCGAACGCGGCCTCGGTCGCGGCCGGATCGCCGACCGTGCCCTCGAACGCGACGTTGCCCGGCGCCTCCGTCCACAGGACCGGCGCACCCGGCGCGATCGCCGGAAGCTGGCGGGTGATTGCCGGCAGCGCCTCGTAGTCCACGGCGACCAGCTCGGCCGCGTCCTTCGCCTGGGCGAGCGTCTCCGCCACCACGTACGCGACGCCTTCTCCGACGTGGTGCACCGTGTCGGCGACCAGCGGCAGATGCGGCCGGTCGTAGGCCGGCCGCCCGTCGGGGTAGCCGAAGCACGGCTTGGTGAAGTCCTCGGGCTTCACCGCCATGGCGTTGTGCGGGATGCCCTT
>DASWLB010000261.1:0-2638 GCA_036396315.1 Alphaproteobacteria bacterium | reverse complement strand
GCCGGTCCAAGACGGGCGCATCGTCAACATGGCGTCGGTCGCGGCGCTGCGCGGCGACGAACTCACCGATGCCGCCTACGGCGCCGCCAAGGCGGCGATCGTCGCGCTGACCCGGGCTGCCGCCAAGCAGGCGGCGCCGCTCGGCATCACGGTGAACGCGGTGGCACCCGGCCTGATCGACACCCCGGCCGTCCGCGCCAACACGACCCCCGAGATGCGCGAACGCCACAACCGGGCGCACCCGTTCGGCCGCATGGGACGGGACGAGGAGGTGGCGGCGGCGATCGCGTTCCTCGCCTCGCGCGAGGCGAGCTACATCACCGGCGTGACGCTCACGGTCAACGGCGGCGTATGGATGCCATAGGCTACCGCTTCGTCCCCGGCTCGATGAAGTGGCCGAGCAGCGCCACCGCCTCGTCGGAATCCCACTCGGCGGCGCCGGTAAGCCGTCCGATCTCGCGCCCGTCGCGCCCATAGAGGATGGTCGTCGGCAGATCGCCGACCCCCGCCGCGACGGCGATCTGCCCGTCCCGGTCGAGGTAGATCGGCAGATCGCGCAACCCGGCGCGCGCGACGAACGGGTCGATCGCCTCCCACCCCTGGAGGTCCTGCGACAGCGCGACGAGGGCGAGCGCCTCCGGCGGGACGATGCGCGTAAGCCGCGCAAGTGCCGGCATCTCGGCGACGCAGGGCGCGCACCAGGTGGCCCAGAAATTGACCAGGACGATGCGGCCGTGGAAGGCGGAGAGGGCGAGCTTGCCGCCGTCGCGCGCTTCGAACGTGGTCGCCGGCGCTGGTTTGCCCTCCGCCGAGAGGCTAAATTTCGCGACCGCGCCGCGGATCGGCGGCGCGGAAGGGGTTTCCTTCGCGTCGCGGTCGTGCCATAGGACCGCGAACGCGATCCCGATGGCCGCGACCAGGACGATGACGACGGCGGATCTCAGTGCCATTTCCCCAACCGGCGCCCGGCCGTGAACGCGCGACCGCAACGGCGCCGCGGCGCCAGCGCGGCCAACGCGCTGTGGGGCGGGCGCTTCGCCCAGGGCCCCGACCGGCTCATGGAGAAGATCAACGCCTCGATCGGCTTTGACAAGCGGCTTTACGCCGAGGACATCGCCGCCTCGAAGGCGCACTGCATCATGCTGATGCGCCAGAAGATCATCCCCCAGGCCGACGGCAAGGCGATCCTCGGCGGGCTCGACAAGATCCGTGCCGAAATCGAGGACGGCCGGTTCGCGTTCAAGACCGCGCTCGAGGACATCCATCTCAACGTCGAGTCGCGCCTCGCGGAGCTGATCGGGCAGGCCGCGGGCCGGCTCCACACCGCGCGCTCGCGCAACGACCAGGTGGCGACCGATTTCCGGCTCTGGGTGCGGGCCGCCATCGACCGCGCGGATGCCGGCCTCAAGGCGCTGCAGTCCGTGCTGATCGACCGGGCGGAGCGCCACGCGGCGACGATCATGCCGGGCTTTACCCACCTCCAGGCCGCCCAGCCGGTGACCCTCGGCCACCACCTTCTCGCTTATGTCGAGATGTTCGGGCGTGATCGCGGCCGGTTGCGCGATGCGCGCGCCCGGCTCAACGAATGCCCGCTCGGTTCGGGCGCGCTCGCCGGCACGTCGTTCCCGATCGACCGCGCGGCGACGGCGCGCGCGCTCGGCTTCGACCGGCCGACCGCCAACTCGCTCGATGCGGTCTCGGACCGCGACTTCGCGCTCGAATATCTCTCGGCCTGCGCGATCTGCGCCGTGCACCTGTCGCGCCTCGCCGAGGAAATCGTGCTGTGGTGCTCCGCCGAGTTCGGCTTCGCCAAGCTGTCCGACGCGTTCTCGACCGGCAGTTCGATGATGCCGCAGAAGCGCAACCCGGACGCGGCGGAGCTCGTGCGCGCCAAGACCGGACGGGTGTTCGGCGCCCTGGTCGCGCTGCTCACCGTCCTCAAGGCGCTGCCGCTCGCCTACGCCAAGGACATGCAGGAGGACAAGGAGGCGGTGTTCGACGCCTCGGACACGATCGATCTCGCGATCGCCGCCTTGACCGGCATGATGGGCGACATCGCGTTCGACGCTCGCCGCCTGCGCGAGGCCGCCGGCGGGGGTTACGCCTCCGCCACCGATCTCGCCGACTGGCTCGCGCGCGAGCTGGCCGTGCCGTTCCGCGAGGCGCACCATGTCGCCGGGCGGCTCGTGCGCCGCGCCGAGGAGAAGGGCGTCGCGCTCGAGGACCTGCCGCTCGCCGAGATGCGGGCGGTCGAACCGCGCATCACCAAGGCGGTGTTCGCCGTGCTCGGCCCCGAGAACGCGGTTCGCCTGCGCACGAGCCCGGGAGGCACCGCCCCCAAGCTGGTGCGGCGCGCCGCGGTGCAGGCGCGGAAGCGGTATCTGTGATGCGCACGCTGGTCTTGATCCTGGTCGCGTTCGCGCTCGCGCTGCCGATGGCCGGCTGCGGCAAGAAGGGCAATTTGAAGCCGCCGCCGGGCCAGGAATCGGAGTCCGACTATCCGCGGCAGTACCCGCGATGAGCGGGTTCGTCTATCGCGACGGCGCGCTCTCGGCCGACGACGTTCCCATCCCGCGCATCGCCGCGGAGGTGGGCACGCCGTTCTACCTCTACGCCTCCTCGGTGATCGAGGACCGCT
>DASWLB010000260.1:0-1738 GCA_036396315.1 Alphaproteobacteria bacterium | reverse complement strand
GGCCAAACCGAGTGCAAACGCTTCCGCGCGGAGGACGCTTTATGACCCAAAGATCGCCCGCCGGGCCGCGCTGCGCCGCGATTGTCGGCCCTTATTTGAGCGGCAAGACCAGCCTGCTCGAGAGCATCCTGTTCGCCACCGGCGCGATCCACCGCAAGGGGACGGCGAAGGAGCGGAACATGACGGGCGACGCGGCGCCCGAGGCGCGCGAGCGCCAAATGAGCGTCGAGGTTACGGTCGCCGACGCCACCTATCTCGAAGAGCCGTGGAGCTTCGTCGACTGCCCCGGCTCGATCGAGTTCTTTCAGGAAACCCAGAACGCGCTCGCGGTTGCCGACGCGGCCGTCGTCGTTTGCGAGCCGACGCCCGAGCGCGCCATGGCGCTCGCGCCCATCTTCAAGGCGCTCGAGGCGTTCAAGGTTCCGCATTTCGTGTTCGTCAACAAGGTGGACCACGCCGAGGTCGATGTCCGCGCGCTCATGGAGGCGCTGCAGTCCGTGTCCGACCGGCCGCTCGTGCTGCGCGAGGTGCCGATCCGCGACGGCGAGCACATCGCGGGCTACGTCGATCTGGTGAGCGAGCGGGCCTACAAGTACAAGCCGGGCCACGCCTCCGACCTGATCGAGATTCCCGACGCGGTGAAGGACGAGGAGTCGTCGGCGCGCACCGAGATGCTCGAGGCGCTCGCCGACTTCGACGACACGCTGCTCGAGAAGCTGTTGGAGGATACGATCCCGCCGAGCGCGGAAATCTACGACCAGCTCGCCAAGGACTTCGCGCAGGGGCTGATCGTCCCGGTGTTCATCGGCGCGGCCGAGCGCGACCACGGCGTCCGGCGCCTCCTGAAGGCGCTGCGCCACGAGACGCCGGGCATCGCCGCATCGGCCGCGCGGCGCGGCATCGGGGCCGAGGGCGAGGCGGTCGTGCAGGTGTTCAAGACGGCCTACGCGGCCCAGTCCGGCAAGCTGTCGATCGCGCGCATCTGGCGCGGCGAGATCGCCGAAGGCGCCACCATCGGCGGCTCGCGCATCGGCGGGCTGCTCGCGCTCGTCGGCGCCCAGCAGACCAAGATCCCCAAGGCCGGGCCGGGGCGGGTGGTCGCGCTCGCCCGCATGGACGAGGTGAAGACCGGCGCGCTCCTGACGCCGTCGGGCAAGCCGCCGGCGGGCGCCGCGCCGTGGCCGCCCGTGCTCACGCCGGTCTACTCGATGGCGCTTGGCGCCGAGCACCGCAACGACGAGGTGAAGCTCACCGGCGCGCTGCAGCGCCTGATCGAGGAGGACCCCTCGCTCGCCTACGAACAGAACGCGGAGACCACGCAGCTCATCCTGCACGGCCAGGGCGAAATCCATCTGCAGGTCGCGCTCGCCCGCCTCAAGTCGAAGTACAACGTGCCGGTGAAGTCGGCCCGCCCCAAGGTGCCCTACAAGGAGACCATCCGCCGGTCGGTTTCCCAGCACGGAAGGTTCAAGCGCCAGACCGGCGGGCACGGCCAGTTCGGCGACGTGCATCTCGACATCAAGCCGATGCCGCGCGGCAAGGGGTTCGTGTTCGCCGACGAGGTGGTGGGCGGCGCGGTGCCGCGCCAGTTCATCCCGGCGGTCGAGACCGGCGTGCGCGAGTTCCTGGCCCAGGGCCGGCTCGGCTTCCCGATCATCGACATCAGCGTGACCTTGACCGACGGGCAGTATCACGCGGTCGATTCGTCGGAAATGTCGTTCAAGCAGGCGGCGCGCGT
>DASWLB010000259.1:0-1952 GCA_036396315.1 Alphaproteobacteria bacterium | reverse complement strand
GCGGGGCGACCTTTGACGACGACGAACAGGCCGGAAACCGGACCCGACCGCGCCCCCGAACCGGTCGCGCCCGAGACCGCGCGCGAGGTGACGGCGTGGCTGCGGCGCATCGGGCTTGCCGGGCCGCGCGAGGAGCCCCTCTTCACGACCCTGCCGGGTGGGGTGTCGTCCGAGATCTGGCGCGTCGACCTCGCGCGAGGGCCCGTCTGCATCAAGCGGGCGATCGCCAAGCTCAAGGTCGAGCAGGACTGGTTCGCGCCGATCGAGCGCTCGATCTACGAGGTCCGGTGGTTCCGCACGGCGGGCGCGATCGAGCCCGGATGCGTCCCGGAAGTGCTCGGGGTCGACGAAGAACGTCACATGTTCGCGATGGCGTTCCTCGATCCGGCGACCCATCGGTTGTGGAAGTCCGAGCTGCGCGACGGCCATGCCGATCCCGCGTTCGCCGCCCTTGTCGCGCGCAAGCTGGTCCACATCCACGCGGCAACCGCGCACCGGCCGGACATCGCCGCCCAGTTCCCGACCGATGCGATATTCCACGCGCTCCGGCTCGAATCCTACCTCGAGGCGACGGCGCGGCGGCACGCCGACCTCGCGCCCCGCCTGCACGCGCTGGTCGCGACCACGGCGAAGACCAAGCACGCGCTGGTGCACGGCGACGTGAGCCCGAAGAACATCATGATCGGGCCGAACGGTCCGGTGTTCCTCGATGCCGAGACGGCGTGGTACGGCGACCCCGCCTTCGACGTCGCGTTCTGCCTCAACCATCTGCTGCTGAAATGCCTGTGGACGCCGCAGGCCGCGCGCGGCTTCCTCGCCTGCTTCGATGCGCTTGCCGAAACCTACCTTGCGGGCGTCGCATGGGAGGAACCGGCGGAGATCGAGGGACGCGTCGCCGCGCTGGTGCCCGGGCTGTTCCTCGCACGCATCGACGGCAAGTCGCCGGTCGAGTACGTGACGCGCGAGGCGGACAAGGACCGCGTGCGGCGCGTGGCGCGTCCTCTGATCGCCGCGCCGCCGGCGCGATTGTCGCAGGTGCGCGGCGCCTGGGCGGCGGAGATCGGAATCGTCTGACCGGCGCCCCGACCTATCCTTCGAACCCGTAAAGCCGCGCCGGGTTGTCGACCAGGATGCGGTTGCGCAACGGTTCCTCGGGCGCCGACAGCGCGAGCAGGTCCATGAGATCGCCGTCGTTCGGCATCGCGCCCTCGATGTTGGGGTGCGGCCAGTCCGTGCCCCATAGGACGCGATGGGGCGCGGCCTCGATGAGGGCGCGCGCGAACGGCACCGCGTCGGTGTAGGGCGGGCCGGCGGAGGAGATGCGCTCCGCGCCGCAGATCTTGACCCAGAAATCCTCGCCGCTTATGAGGTCGAGAAGCATGCGGAACGGAGTCTGCCCGACGCCGTCCTTGGTGGGCACCCGCCCCATGTGGTCGATGACGACCGGCATGCCGAACGAGGCGATGGTCGTCGCGTTGGCCGCCACGTCCTCGGCCTCGAGATAGAGCACGAGGTGCCAGCCGAGCGGGCGAACGCGCTCGGCGACGCGGCGCACCCGCGAAAAGTCCGGCGCGCCGGAAAGGTGCCGCGCGAAGGAGAAGCGCACGCCGCGGATGCCGCCCGCATCCAGCGCCATGAAATCCTTGTCGGTGAACGAATCGTCGGCGATGGCGACACCGCGATAGCGCCCGCCGGAACGCGCGATCGCGTCCAGGGTCGCGCGATTGTCGGTGCCGTGGCACGTCGCCTGCACGATCACCGCGCGCTCGAGCCCAAGCACCTTTTGCAGCCGCTGCAAATCCTCGAAGGGCGCGTCCGGCGGGGTGTAGGTCCGGTCCGGCGCGTAAGGAAACCTCGCCGCGGGGCCGAACACGTGGCAGTGCGCGTCGCACGCGCGTGGCGGCGCCTTGAAGCCCGGCCGCCTGGTGTTCGGATCGGGTCCCTGGCAGGTG
>DASWLB010000258.1:0-2693 GCA_036396315.1 Alphaproteobacteria bacterium | reverse complement strand
GACTTGACCTCGCCCAGCGTGACCGGACCGGACGGTTCGGCCACGACCGCGGCGCGGAGCGCGGTCGGAAGACCGGTCGCGGCGATCGTGGCGATGAGGGCGATCGTGGCGCGATGCGCCGCCCGGCGCGGCCGGCGCGAGGACTGGGGACCCATGAAACCTCCAGGAATGCGCGCCCCTTGCGGCGGGGCGTCTAGGCCTGAGGAAGCGCGTCCTTTGTGGCCGCCGAGGTGCGCGATCGCGGCTTTTCCATGATCATTTGCGGCACGATCGCGGCGCGCCCGTTTGACAGGGTCGCGGCCGACCCGCAGAGTTTGTCGCAAGCGAAACGCGGGAGGGCGCCATGGAGAAGGAGAACATCAACCCGGGAATCCCCGAGACCGACGGGCCGTTCAATCTGTGCGTGCGCTACGGCGATCTGTTCTTCATCTCGGGCCTGCCGCCGTTCGATGCCGAATACTGCGCCGCGCTGCGCGACGCGCGCCGGTCGGGCAAGCCGATCCCGCCGTTCCCCGACGTGCCGTTCGAGCGCCAGGTGCGCATCATCATGGACAACATGAAGGCGCTGGTCGAAGCGGCGGGGTCGAACATGGACTGCCTGTTGAAGGTCATCGTATGGATGAAGGACCAGCGCCAGCAGGAGGCGTTCGACCGCATCTACCGCAGCTACTTCTCGAGCAAGGAAACCCTGCCCGCGCGCACCCGCATGCAGGCCGGGCGGACGCCGATGGATTGCGGGCTCGAGATCGAGGCGATCGGATACGTGCCGAAGCGCTGACCGTGCGGATTAGGGCCGCATCGCTGCGTAGAACTCCGTGACGTTCACCTTGCCGTCGCGATTGGTATCGGCCGACCGATAGCGGTCCTGGTGCCAGGCGAGGAATTCGGCGTTCGTCACCTTGCCGTCCTTGTCCGCGTCCATCTCGGCGAAGTTCTTCGCCTTGTCCTCGCGCCGCTGCGCCGCCCGCGGCCCCGTGCCGGGCCCGCGCCCCATGTGGGTGCCGAGATACTCGTCCTGGCTGAGCGCGCCGTCCTTGTTCGAATCGAACGCGGCGAAGGCTGTCTTGTACCAGGTCTCCGCCTCTTCGGCGGCGACGAACCCGTCGCGGTTCTGGTCGACCCGCGCCCGCATGCCCCGGCCGGCGCCCATCCCCGGGCCCAACTCCTGGCCCCGCATCATGTGGGGGCCGGGCCCCATGCGCTGGCCTCCCATTTCGGAGCCGGCGGGCTGGGCGAGCGCTGAAGACGCAAGCAGGCCGATCAGCGCGACCGCGGCAAGCACGGACACCACCTCTTCGATCAGGGACATGGCGGGCTTCATCGCTCCTCTCCGGGATAGTGGCGGAGCGTGCAGAATCGCGCGAATTGCGGCCTCCGCCTTGATCTGCGTCAAGCGCGGCGCCATTGCGATTGCGCCGCGTCCGGCGTAGTGTGCGCGCCGTTTTTCCCCCGAAAGACCCCGTGTCATGTCGATCCTGGCTTCGCGCCTTGCCCGCATCAAACCGTCGCCGACCAACGCGCTCACCGGTCTCGTGGTCGAGCTGAAGGCGCAAGGGCGCGACATCATCTCGCTCGGCGCGGGCGAGCCCGACTTCGACACGCCGGAGAACATCAAGGAGGCGGCGGTGCGCGCCATGCGCCGCGGCGAGACCAAGTACACGCCCGTCCCGGGCACGCCCGAGCTCCGTAAGGCGATCTCGGCCAAGTTCAAGCGCGAGAACCGGCTCGAGTATTCGCCCGACCAGATCACGGTCGGGTGCGGCGGCAAGCAGGTTCTGTACAACGCGCTGATGGCGACGCTCGATGAAGGCGACGAGGTGATCGTCCCGGCGCCGTACTGGGTGTCGTATCCGGACATGGTGCTGCTGGCCGAGGGCACGCCGGTGATCGTGCCGACGAGCGAGACGGACGGCTTCAAGCTGCGGGCGAAGGACATCGAGGCCGCGATCACGCCGAAGACCAAGTGGATCATGCTGAACTCGCCGTCGAACCCGACCGGCGCGGCCTACTCGAAGGCCGAGCTCAAGGCGGTGACCGACGTGCTCACGCGCTACCCGCACGTGTGGGTACTCACCGACGACATCTACGAGCATGTCATCTACGACGATTTCGTGTTCGCGACGCCGGCCGAGATCGAGCCGTCGCTCTATGCGCGCACGCTCACGGTCAACGGCATGTCCAAGGCCTACTGCATGACCGGCTGGCGCGTGGGGTACGCGGGCGGGCCGATCGAGCTGATCCGCGCCATGAACATGGTGCAGTCGCAATCCTCGACGCACACCTCGTCGATCAGCCAGGCGGCCTCGGTCGAGGCGCTCAACGGGCCGCAGGACTTCATCCCGGAGCACAACCGCCGCTTCAAGGAGCGGCGCGACCTGATCGTCGCCATGCTGAACCAGTCGCGCGGCATCACCTGCCGCACGCCCGAGGGCGCATTCTACGTCTACCCGTGCTGCCAGGGCGTGATCGGCAAGACGACGCCCGAGGGCAAGACGATCGCGACCGACACCGACTTCGTGACCTACCTGTTGGAGAGCGAGGGCGTCGCGGTGGTGCAGGGCACGGCGTTCGGGTTGGCGCCCTATTTCCGCATCTCGTACGCGACCTCGAACGAGGCGCTCGAGGAGGCGGGACGGCGCATTCAGCGCGCCTGCGCGGCGCGCCGCTGAGCGCCGCGCCGGGCGTCTCCTATC
>DASWLB010000257.1:0-2803 GCA_036396315.1 Alphaproteobacteria bacterium | reverse complement strand
CGACTGGTAGGCGTCCGACGGCGTCATGGTGACCGGCGTCGCGCCGAGGAGATCGGCGGCATGGCTGCCGACGCGGGCGAACACGGCCACCTTCAAGCCTTTGAGGTCGTCGACCGCCTTGACCTCCTTCTTGGTATGCACGCCCGACCCCGGGACCACGAACAGCGCCATCGGCTTGATCTTGTCGTACTCGCCGGCGATCAACCCTTGGTCGAGAAGCCGCCACAGCGCGATGCTCGATTGCCGGCAATCGCCGCCCTCGAACGGCAGCGAGGACACGTCGGTGCGCGGGAACTGGCCCGCCATCGGCCCGAACACGCCGAACGCGAGGTCGGTCACGCCGCTGATCGTGCGCTCGTAGATGTTGTTGAAATTGCCGAGGGTCGGCCCGAGGAACGCCTTGATCTCGACGGTGCCGTCCGAAGCCTTCTGGACTTCCTCGATCCAGGGCTGGATGCCCCAGGTATTGACCGGCGACTGCGGCGGGGCGGGCGAGGCGAACTTCAGCTGGGCGGGCTGGGCCAACGCGGGCCCGGCGAACGCGAGCGCGATCGCGGCGGCGCAAGCGGCGATTCGAAGGTCCATCGGACTTACCTCCCGTGCCATAGTCATCCGGATTGCATTCGACTCTAGCACAACTCCGCCTCGGAGCCCGCCCATGGCCGCCACCGTCATCGATTCCGCCGTGTTCCGCGACATCTTCTCGACCGAGGCGATGCGCAGCGTGTTCTCGGACGAATCCCGCGTGCAGCGCTATCTCGACATCGAGGCGGCGCTTGCCCGCGCCGAGGCCCGGCTCGGCATCATCCCCGCGGCGGCGGCGGCGGAGATCGCCCGCCACTGCCATGCCGACCGGATCGACTTCCAGCGCCTCAAGGCGCAGACCGAGCGGATCGGCTATCCGGTGCTGCCGGTCGTGCAGCAGCTCGTCGCGCTGTGCAAGGACGGGCTCGGCGAGTGGTGCCATTGGGGCGCGACCACCCAGGACATCACCGACACGGCGACGGTGCTGCAGATCAAGGAAGCGCTCGCCCTCGTCGAATCCGATCTCGCGGCGATCTCGGACGGTCTCGCGGCGCTCGCCAGCCGTCACCGCGACACGCCGATGGCCGGGCGCTCGAACCTGCAGCAGGCGGTGCCGATCACGTTCGGCTACAAGATGGCGACCTTGGTCGCCGCGTTCGAGCGCCATCGCCAGCGCTTGGCCGAACTGAGGCCCCGCGCGCTCGTGGGCGAGTTCGGCGGCGCCGCCGGCACGCTCGCCTCGCTGGGTGCGGACGGGCTCAAGGTGCAGGCGGCGCTGATGACGGAACTCGGCCTTGGCGAGCCCGAGATCGCCTGGCACACGGTGCGCGACCGCATCGCCGAGGTCGGATGCTTCTTGGGCCTCGTCACCGGCACGGCGGGCAAGCTCGCCATGGACGTGAAGCTCCTGATGCAGACCGAGGTGGAGGAGGTTTACGAGCCGTTCGCCGAAGGGCGCGGCTCGTCCTCGACCATGCCGCAGAAACGCAACCCGATCTCGTCGGTCTATATCACCGCCTGCACGGCGATGGTGCGCCAGCTGGTGGCGGCGCTGTTGGACGCCATGGTGGAGGACCACGAGCGCTCGACCGGGCCGTGGGAGATCGAATGGATCGCGCTGCCGGAGATCTTCTGCCTCGCCGCCGGCGCGCTCGCCCAGGCGCGGGGCCTCGCCGCGGGGATCGAGGTCGATGCCAAGCGCATGCGCGCCAACCTCGACTTGACCGGCGGGCTCATCGTCTCCGAGGCGGTGATGATGGGGCTCGGGCCGCATCTCGGGCGCCAGCGCGCGCACGACCTGGTCTACGACATCTGCCGGAAGGCGATCGCCACCGGCCGGCCGTTCCTCGACCTCCTCGCCGAGGACAAGGAGATCGCGCCCCACGCCGACCGCGCGGCGCTCGCCCGCCTGGTCGATCCCGCCAACTATCTCGGGCTCGCAGGCGAGATGGTGGACCGGGTTCTGGCGCTCAAGGCGCGCGGCGGCGTTTGACTCGCGGTCCGGCGGGTCCGATAGTTTTCGGCGTCAACGCGGGATGCGGACCATGGCGACTGCGGACGGAAACACCACATTGCCGCCGATGGAGCGGGTGGTCGAATCGCCGGCGGCGGCGGGCGAGGAGCTGCCGCTCGGCCCGAGCGATCTGCGCGACAAGATCCCCGTGCTGGGCTTGCGCGAATACTGGTACCCGGCGATCCGCGACAGTCGCGTCGGCTGGCGGAAGCCGGTGTTCCTAAAGATGCTGGGCGACGATCTCTGCCTGTTCCGCGGCGCAAGCGGCAAGGTCGCGGCGCTCGCCAACGCCTGCCCGCACCGCGGCGCCATGCTGTCGCGCGGCAACTGCGAGTTCCGCGGCCACGTTGCCTGCTTCTATCACGGCTTCGTCTTCGACGAACGCGGCGAGTGCGTCGCGGCGATCGGCGAAGGGCCGGGCTCGCCCATGCCGGGGAAGATCAAGGCGCGCGTCTATCCGACGGCGACGTTGAAGGGCCTCGTGTTCGTGTGGATGGGATCGGGCGCGCCCGTGCCCCTCGAGGAGAACATCCCGGAGGAGTTCTTCCAGGACGACAAGGTCGTGATCGACTGGACGACGGAATGGCCGTCGAACTGGCGGCCGGCGTTCGAGAACTCGTTCGATTCGCACGTGCGGTATCTGCACCGCAACTCGGCGCTCCTGCTCATGAAAACGATCTACCCGCCCGCCTTCCCGCCGGGGCGGCCGAAGCGGGTCGGCCCGCACCGGCTGACCCCGACGCGGCCGATCCACGAGAAGGCGGC
>DASWLB010000256.1:0-2426 GCA_036396315.1 Alphaproteobacteria bacterium | reverse complement strand
TGTTCGTCGCCGACCGGCCGGCGCCCGACAACTACGTGCTCGTCGACGACCTCAACATCGTGTTCGTCGCGCTCAACGCCTTCGTCGGGTTCACGACCAGCGTGTTCAGCGCGACCTATATCGGCCACGAGCTCGCGACCGGGCGCCTCACCCCGACGTTCCTGCGCTTCTACCATGCGATGTACCAGGTGCTGATGTTCGCGATGAACCTCGCGCTCGTCGCCAACAACATCGGCCTCATGTGGGTGGCGATCGAGCTCGCGACGCTCACCACCGTGCTCATGGTCGGTCTATACCGCACCCACGAGGCGCTCGAGGCGGCGTGGAAGTACTTCATCCTGGGCTCGGTCGGCATCGGGCTCGCGATGTTCGGCACGATCCTCGTGTACATGGCGGCCCGCCCGGTGATGGGCGAGGGCGTCGGCGCGATGGTGTGGACCGAGCTCATGGTGCGCGCGGGCGAATTCGACCCGGCGCTGCTCAACGTCGCGTTCGTGTTCCTTCTGCTCGGCTACGGCACCAAGGTCGGGCTCGCGCCGCTGCACGCCTGGCTGCCCGATGCGCACGCCGAGGGCCCGACGCCGATCTCCGCGGTCCTGTCCGGGCTCCTCCTCAACGTCGCGCTGTACGCCGTGCTGCGCTTCAAGATGCTGCTCGCGGTCAACGAGGGCGCAATCGCGCCCGGGCCCCTCATGGTGACGATGGGGCTCACCTCGCTGGTGTTCGCCGCGTTCATGCTGTACCGCCGGCGCGACATCAAGCGCCTGTTCGCCTACTCCTCGATCGAGCACATGGGCATCATCACCTTCGCGTTCGGTATGGGCGGCCCGCTCGCCAACTTCGCCGGCCTCCTCCACATGACGATGCACAGCCTGACGAAGTCGGCGATTTTCTTCACCGTGGGCCACATCGCCCAGGTGAAAGGCACGCAGCAGATCGCCGACATCCGCGGACTCACCGCGAGCCATCCCTGGCTCGGCTGGGGTCTCGTGACCGGTGTCGTCGCCATCGCCGGCCTGCCGCCGCTCGGCATCTTCATGAGCGAGTTCCTGGTGGTGAGCTCGACCTTCGCGCGCGAGCCGCTGCTCGCGATCCCGCTGGTCGGCGGCATCCTGATCGCGTTCGGCGCGCTTTTTTACCGGCTCAACGGTCTCGCGTTCGGCGAGCCGCGCGGACCGACGCCGCCGACCGAGGCCTCGCACGCGCCGATGGTCGCGCACCTCGCGCTGGTGCTGGTCGCCGGGGTGTACCTGCCGCCGCCGCTGGTCGTCTGGTTCCAGAACGTCGCCGGGCTGCTCGGATAGGACGCGCGACATGCCCGCTCTCATCGACGTGGTTCTCGAAGGTCGTCAGGTTCCCGGTCACCGCCCGTGGGCGCGCACCGTCGTGTCGCCCGACATCTGGCGTTTTCTCGCGGGCCAGATCGCCGACGGACGCTGGACCATGCTCGGCCTGTGGGGCGAGGCGGACGCCGCGCACCTGGCGCTGCTCGACGATCGCGACGGCGCCATCGCCGTCGCCTCGCTCGACTGCCCGGACGGGCGCTACCCATCGGTCGGCGCCGCCCATGCCCCCGCGCTCCGGCTCGAACGCGCGGCGCGCGACCTGTTCGGGCTTGCGCCCGACGGACTTCCCGATACGCGGCCCTGGCTCGACCACGGGCGCTGGGACGTCGTCCATCCGTTGGGCGCCAAGGCACCGGCCGCCTTCGCCGCGCCCTACAGCTTCCTTCCGGCCGAGGGCGAGAGCCTGCACCAGATCCCGGTCGGGCCGGTGCACGCCGGCATCATCGAGCCCGGCCATTTCCGCTTCACCGCGAGCGGCGAAACCGTGGTGCGGCTCGAGGAGCGGCTCGGCTACGTCCACAAGGGCATCGAGGGGCTGATGGCCGGCGCCGACCTCGAGCGCGCGGCCAAGCTCGCCGCGCGCACCTCGGGCGATTCGACGGTCGCGTACGGTTTCGCCTTTGCGCGCGCCGCCGAGGCCGCGCTCGCCATCGAAGCGCCGCCGCGCGCCCAATGGCTGCGGGCGCTGATGGCCGAGCTCGAGCGGCTCGCCAACCATCTCGGCGACATCGGCGCGATCTGCAACGACGCGGCCTTCGCCCTGATGCACACCCACTGCTCGATCCTGCGCGAGCGCGTGTTGCGCGCGGCGCACACGGCGTTCGGCCACCGGTTGATGCGCGACCGGATCGTGCCGGGCGGCGTCGCCTCCGACCTCGACGCGGACGGCGCGCGCGCCCTGCGCGAGATGGCGCGCCGCGTCGGCCGCGCGTTCCCGGAGCTGGTCGAGCTCTACGACAACACCGCCTCGCTGCTCGACCGCACGGTCGGCACCGGAATCGTCGCCGCATCGCTCGTCCGCCAATACGGCGCCGGCGGCCATGTCGGGCGCGCCTCGGGCCGCAACTTCGATGCGCGGAA
>DASWLB010000255.1:0-8453 GCA_036396315.1 Alphaproteobacteria bacterium | reverse complement strand
CAGCACCTTCTTCGCGAGCCCGATGGAGAACAGCACGATGCCGGCGCGGATGTCGTCGGCGCGGAACGTGGCGAAGCGCGGGCCGGAGAATTGCGGCGTCAGTTCCTTGTGGTGGACGATCGGCCCGGCGATGAGCTGGGGAAAGAACGCGACGAACAGCGCGTAGTCGAGGAAGCGGTGCGGCGCCGCGTCGCCGCGCCGGGAATCCACCAGGTAAGCGATCTGCTGGAACGTGTAGAACGAGATGGCGAGCGGCAGCACGATGGCGCCGAACGATACCTCGACGCCGGCAAGCCCGTTCAGATTGTCGGCGACGAATCCCGCGTACTTGAACGCCGCGAGCAGCGCGAGGTTGACCGCGACCCCGCCCGCGAGCGCGATCCGCGAGCGGTTGCGATACAGATACAGCCCCGCCGCGTAGTTGAACCCGATCGAGAAGGCGAGCAGGACGAAATGCTCAGGGATGCGCCAGGCGTAGAACACGAACGAGGCGGCGAGGAGGTAGGCGACGACGAAGCGCCGCTCGCCGAGCGCGACGAGGAGCGCGGTGCCGCCGAGCGCGACCGGCAGGAAGCCGAGCAGGAACTCGAGCGAGCTGAACAGCATGGCGCCCTAGCGTCCGAGAGAACGCAGGACGCCTTCGCGGCGCCCGATGAGCGCCGCCGCCTTGGCGAACGGCACGACATACAGCTTCGGCACCGAACGGTAATCCGGCATTTCGGAAGCGGCGATGCCAAGCGCGAAGCGCTCGTCCGGCTTCGGCAGGTACAAGGTGCGGAACAGCGCGTCCCAGAACGCGAAGATGTGGCCGAAATTGCGGTCGTGGTGGCGCGGCTCGACGCTATGGTGGATCTGGTGCTGCGCCGGGCTGATCAGCACCCGGTTCCAGAACGGCCCGTAGGACAGCCAGACGTGCGAATGGCGCAGATTGTAGCCGAGCAGCCGCCAAGCGAAGAGGCCGGCCGACATGCCGAACACGGTATAGATGCCGCCGCAGTCGCCGATGGCGACGAGCCAGAGCGCCGTCGCGAGCCCGAGCGCGAAGATGGTCATGAACCCGCCGGTCAGCGCCTCGACCGGATGGCGGCGGAGCGCGGTCGCCGGCGTCAGCACCTCGGCGCTGTGGTGGACCTTGTGGAACTCCCAGAGGATCGGGACCTTGTGGTTGAGGAAGTGGGCGAAGGTCGCGGCGAAGTCCCAGACGAGCAGCAGTACCACCGTGAACGCGACGCGGAGCGCGAGGTCGGGTTCGGGCGCGGCGATTGCGTATCCCTCGCGGGCCGCCGCCTCGGTGAGGAATTCGGTGACGACGACCGGCGTCACCAGCGCCGACGCGGTGAGGAAGAACAGGAACCCGTGGTTGATGGCAAGCACCGCGTAGTCGCGCTTTGCCGACGGGTGCAGGTAGATGCGTCGCGCGAACAGCTCGGCGAGAACGCGGCGAAGCCCCGAGCCGCCGATCCGGCCGGCGCGCCGCTTCTCGCGGGCGATCAGCACGGCAAGCGCGATCGCGAGCGCGACGGCCAACGGGCCCGCGCTCAGGAAGCTCGATCCGCGCAGAAAGAGGGCGAGGAACTCGGCGAGCCCATGCGCCAGGTAGCCCAGCACGCCGTCCGGAGCCATGACCGTCGCCCGATTTGATCAACCCGCCTCGAGCGTCCGTTATAGGCGGAACACGGTAAGCGAACCGTAAAGGGCGGCGGATTCAGCCGGGATGGCGGGCAATTTCGCCGAAATTCGAATGAATCTAGCGTCGGCCCGTTCGTGGTCGCGCCTTGCCGCGCTTCGCCGGCGTCCGCTTCGGTTTCGCCATGAGCGACGCGCACCCGGCCCGCGTCGCCCAGTATTCCCAGGCGCGCGCGGTCTCCATACCGGACGGGCTGATGGCGATGCGCTTCTCGATCTCGCCGGCGGACAGCGGCTTAAAGGCGCCAAGCCGGAGCGCGTTGAGCAGCACCCGGGCGTTCTTCGGCAAGTAGACCGCGAGCCGGACCACGTCGGCGAGGCTCAACCCGGCGGCGGCGAACCCGTGGCCGCGCATCAAGGCGACGCGCTCGGGCCCGAGCGCGCTCGCGAGGTCGCGGCCCTGCTCCATGTTGGTGACGAGAAGGTTGGTGTCGCCGAACTTGTCGCGGATGTCCCAGATCGGCGCGCGGTGGCCCATGAACCCGCCGGAATGGATGACGGGCTGCAGCGGCGTCGTCACGATGCCGAACGGCAGCACGTCCTCGGCGTGGGAATGCACCGCCGCGTTGATCTCGGGCCGGCGCTCGTAGATCGCGCCGTGGATGTGGCGCTCGACATAGGGCAGGCGCGCATCGCCGCCGATCGCCGTGCCGTCCAGGTGGAACTGCATGATGTCCTTGGCGGTCACGAGCTCCGGGCTGCGCGAGCAGGACATGAAATACCGATCGGGGTTGCGCGGATGGCGCACGCTGACGTGGCCGTAGGCATCCACCACGCCTTCGTTGGCCAGCACCCGGTTCGCGATCACGAGATCGCGCAGCGCCTGGTCGAGATCGCTCATCGTCCGCTCCCCCGCTGTTCCTGTTGCTACTCTAGGATGGGATGCAGGCGAACACAAACCGAGCCTGGCGCCGCGACTGGCGCCTCATCCTTCGAGACGCCCGCTTCGCGGGCTCCTCAGGATGAGGTCTTTTCTTTTTCCTCCTCATCCTGAGGAGCGGCCCGGAGGGCCGCGTCTCGAAGGATGAGGTCAACTCGGCACTATATTCGTCACCGATGGAATGAAATATCTGAACGAAACATGGAATAGGAAATGAGCAAGGCCGTACCCGCGAAGGACATGTCCCGAAACGTGTGGCTCCAGTTCGGCTTGCCGGATGCGGAGGAGCATTACCTCAAGGCCGAGCTCACGCTGCGGCTCGCGCGCACGATCGGCGCGCAGGGGCTCACGCAGCGCGCCGCGGCGCGGCGCATCGGCACGTCCCAGCCGGAACTTTCCCGGATAATGTGCGGCAAGTTCTTCGAAGTCTCGTTCGAGCGGCTCCTGCGCTTCCTCGCGGCGCTCGGTCACGAGATCGAAATCACCGTGGGCGCGCGGCGAACCGGGCGGGCGGGCGGCGTGGTCGTGCGCGATTCGCGCCGCCGCGCCGCCTAGCCGTACCGACGTCTCAACGTCCCCCGTTCGCCGACCGGATCGCGCGCCACAGCTTCTCGGGCGTTGCCGGCATCTCGATGCGCTGAGCGCCGATCTGGGCGAGCGCGTCGTTGACCGCGTTCATCACCGCCGGAATCGCGCCGCAGGTTCCCGCCTCGCCCGCGCCCTTGACGCCGAGCGGGTTGCGCTTCGTCGGCACGATGTGGTTGGTAAGGTCGAAGTTGGGGAAGTCGTCGGCCCGCGGCATGCAGTAGTCCTGGAACGAGCCGGTCAGGAGCTGTCCGCTCTCGCGGTCGTAGACGATGTCCTCCATCAGCGCCTGGCCCACCCCTTGCGCGATGCCGCCGTAGATCTGGCCCTCGCACAGCAGCGGGTTGATCATCACGCCGACGTCGTCGACCGCCCAGTAGCGCGTGAGCTCGGCGCGCCCGGTTCCCTCGTCGATCTCGACCTCGCAGATGTGCGTGCCGTTGGGGAAGGTCGCCGGCCCGCTGTAATCGGCGCGCGCGTACAGCCCGGGCTCGATGCCGTGGGGCACCGCGGTGTGGACGAAGGATTTCTGCGCCACCTCGCGCAAACCCACCGACCGGTCGGTCCCGGCCACGGTGAACTTGCCCTGGGCGAACACGATGTCCTGCTCGGCGGCCTCCATCAGGTGGGCGGCGATCTTCTTCGCTTTCTCGACGATGCGGTCGGCGCACACCGTGATGGCCGAGCCGGCGAGCACGGCCGAGCGCGAGCCGAACGTGCCGATGCCCTGGGTCACCACGTCGGTGTCGCCGTAGCGGTAGCGGATCAGGTCGGCGTCGAACCCGAGCTTCTCCGACAGCACCTGCTTGAACGTGGTGCCGTGGCCCTGGCCGTGGTCCATCGAGCCGGTGATGAGCGTCACCGACCCCGACGGATCGAAGCGCACCTCGGCGTGCTCGAACTCGTTGCCCGCCGCGGGCGCGACGTGCGCGGCGACGCCGACGCCCAACAGCTTGCCGCGCTTCTTCGCTTCGGCGCGGCGCTGGGCGATCGCGGCGTATCCCGCCCGGCCGGCGCAGTCGTCGATGGTCTTCAGGAAGTCGCCGCAGTCGTACACCTGCTTCAGCGGCGTGGTGTAGGGCATGGCCGAGGCCGGAATCGCGTTGCGCCGGCGCAGCTCGACCGGGTCGTTGCCGGTCTCGCGCGCCGCCTTGTCGACGATGGTCTCGACCACGTAGAGCGGCTCGGGCCGTCCGCCGCCGCGGTAGAAGGCGATGTTCATGGTGTTGGTCAGCACGCCCACCACGCCCGCGTGGATCGCCTTGGTGTTGTAGACGTTGGCGAGGCAGCCGAGCGCGACGATGGTCGGCATGATGTTGCGCTCGGAGGTGTTGTGCGCGCCGATATTGGCGAAATGCAGGGTGCGGAGCGCGAGGAACTTGCCGCCGGCGTCGAGCGCGAGCTCGGTCTTCACCACGCTGTCGCGCGCCTGCTCGTCCGACATGATCCCTTCGGACCGGTCCGAGATCCATTTCACCGGCCGTCCGGTCACCTCGGCCGCGAACAGCGACAGCGCGTATTCCGGCCCGGCGCCGCCCTTCATGCCGAACCCGCCGCCCATGTTGTCGCAGATCACGCGCAGCTTGGTCTGCGGCACCTTGAGGATCTGGCCGGCCAGGATGGAGCGCGGCCCGTGCACCGACTGCACGGTGGCGCGGAGCGTGTAGCGCCCCTCCTCGGCGTCGTATTCTGCGAGGCAGCCGCGCGGCTCCATCGAGTTCGTGGTGACGCGGTTGATGACCACGTCGTGGGTGACGATCCTGGCCGCCTTGGCGAACTCGGCGTCGACCGCCGCCCTGTCGCCGACCTCGTGAAAGAACGCCTCGTTCGACGGGTTGTCGTCCCACACCTTGATCGCGCCGGGCTGGACGGCCTCCATCGCACTCACGACGGCCGGCAGCACGTCGTATTCGACTTCGATCAGCTCGGCCGCGTCCTTCGCCTCGTCGAGCGTCTCGGCGACGACGAAGGCGACCGGCTGGCCCACGTAGCGCACGCGGTCGATGGCGAGCAGCGGGTGCGGGCAGACATAGCCGGGCGAGCCGTCGCGGCGCTTGCGCGGCATGGCGGGCCTGAGCGTGCCGAGGCCGCGCTTTTTCACGTCCTCGGCCGTCAGCACGCACACGACGCCCGGCGACTGGCGCGCCTTGCCCGCGTCCACCGACAGCACCTTGGCGTGCGCGTGCGGCGAGCGCAGCACGTAGGCGCGCGCCTCGCGCGGCAGCTTCACGTCGTCGACATAGCGTCCCATGCCCTTGAGCAGCCGCGGGTCTTCTTCCCGCGGCACGGGCTGGCCGATCCCGTACAGTCCCATCGTTGCGCCCTCGCTTGGTGCGCCGGTTCATGACTTGCCGGCGGGCGGAACGTTACCGTCCCGGCGCGCCGCGCGCAGCAAAATTCCTCGGCGAGACAGGCGCACCGAGATTGGCGCTTTCGGCCGCATCTCTTGCTAGATTGGCGCGGGGGAGGGCGCATGACAGCGGGCAAGGCGGACATCGTCCCGGACTTCGCGATCCGCCGGCCGAATCCGCCGGATTGGCCGGCGATCCGGGAAATTCTCGCCGCGAGCAATTTCCACCGGATCGGCGGAAGCGAGATGCCGTCCTTTCCGCTTCAAGACTGGTTCGTCGCCGAGCGCGACTCCTGGATCAACCTCAAGGTCGAGCTGTGACGTTCGCGCATCGGCGCGATAGCCCCTCACCCTATCCCTCTCCCGATGGGAGAGGGGACGTTTGGACAAATGTCGCATCGCAGGGGTGGAGGTGTACGTTCCCTCTCCCTTGGGAGAGGGACAGGGTGAGGGGATCGCAGAGCCGAAGGCTCGCCAGCGCGCTTTCTATCCGCGCCTGGCCATGAAGATCGCGCTCGTCGGCGCCTATCTGGGGCGGAACCTGTACGCGCCAACGGCGGCGATCCGCGCGCGCTGCGACGCGGGCGCGCTCGCGTCCTGGCGCGGCACGGCGACGCTCGCCGATTTCCTCGCGCCGCTCGCCGAGCACCTGCCGCATCTGCCGGCCCGCGCCGCCGGCGAATGGCGCGCACCGTCGATGATCGTGTCGGCGACGGGCGAGGGCGGCGTCTCGCTCGCCGAGCTGGTCGGCCATGCGGCGATCGAGCTGCAGCGCACGGTGGGCGACGCCGTCGAGTTCGCGACCACGCGCGCGCTCGCGGGCTCGGCCGAGCGCGACATCGTCGTCGAATACCAGGACATCGTGACCGGGCAGGCGGCGCTGTGGACCGCGGCGATGCTGATCGGGGACCTGCTGCCCGCCGAACAGCGCGCGCTTGCCGCGATACCGGCCGGCTACGAGCGCGGCGCGGCGATCCGCGCGTTCCTCGACGGCGCGCGCCGGCACGGGCTCGACCTCACCACCCGGGCGATCGTTCTCGCGGCCGAGGCGCGCGGCATTCCGTGGGTCCGCCTCGCGCCCGGCAGCAACATCGTCCAGCTCGGCCAGGGCAAGTATCAGCGCCGCATCACCGGCTCGGCGTCGGACCGCGAGGGCCACATCGCGGCGGGCATCGCCGCCGGACGCGCCTTGTCGCGCAGCGTGCTGCGCTCGCTCGGCGTGCCGATGGCGCCGCAGCGCATGGCGCCGGACGCCGCCGCCGCCGCCGAGATCGCCCGGGCGATGGGCTATCCGGTCGTGGTGCGGCCGATCGGCGAACGCGGCGGGCGGGGTCCGCCGATCGAGCTGGTCGGTCCCGACGGCTTCGCGCGGTTCGACTGGGGACGTTCGCGCGTCCTGGTCGAAAAGCTGCTGCCCGGCGAGCGGCACCAGATTCTCGTCATCGGCGGCGAGATGGCGGCTGCGGTCAAGCTCGGGCCCGGCCAGATCGTCGGCGACGGGACGCGGACCGTGCGCGCGCTGGTCGAGGAGGCGAACCGCCAGCGC
Organism: Alphaproteobacteria bacterium; assembly: GCA_036396315.1. Lineage (GTDB taxonomy): Bacteria > Pseudomonadota > Alphaproteobacteria > MPNO01 > DASWLB01 > DASWLB01. The sequence goes on along the minus strand of DASWLB010000255.1, from coordinate 1,406 downwards.
CGCGTCGGCGCCGGGCTTGCCGGTCTCATCGCGCCGATCGAGCTCGATGCGGCGGCGCTCGCAGCGCTCGGGGCGCGCCGCTACGGGCCCGAGTCCGTGCCGCGGGCCGGGGAACGCATCGTGCTCCGCGCCGTGGTCGATGCCCGGACCGCGGGCTCCGCCGTCGACGTGACCGACGCCGTACATCCGGACACGCGCGACCTCGCGCTCCGCGCGGCGACTGGCGTCGGGCTCGATGTCGCGGCGATCGACGTGACGACGCCCGACATCGCCAAGTCATTCCTCGAGGTCGGCGCCGCGGTGTCCCGCGTCGCCGCATCGCCCGAGCTCAACGTCTATTGGGCGGCCGAGGGGCGGCGGCGCAACGTCGTCGTCCCCATCCTCAACGCGATCTTCCCGGCGGGCGCCGAGGCGAGCGTCCCGATCGCCGCCGTCACCGGCACCAACGGCAAGACCACCACCGTGAACATGCTGGCGCACATCTTCGCCGCGATGGGCCGCACCGTCGGCGTCGCCTCCACGGTCGGCGTCAGCATCGGCGGGCGCTATATCCGCAAGGGCGACCTCGCCGGCCCGCCCGGCGCCGAAATGGTGCTGCGCGACAGGGCGACCGAAATCGCGGTGCTGGAGACGGCGCGGCGCGGCATCATCGAGAACGGTCTCGCCTTCAAGTCGTGCCGGGCGGGGGCGGTGACCAACGTCAGCATGGATCATCTCGGCGAGTTCGGCATCGACACGCTCGAGGAGATGGCGCGCGTCAAGGGGCTAGTCGCCGAGGCGGCGAGCGAGGCCGCGGTGCTCAACGCCGACGATCCGCTGTGCGTCGCGATGGCGGGGCGCTGCACCGCGAACCGGATCTATTTCGTCACCATGCAGCCGGACAATGAAACCGTAGCCTCCCACCTCGCTTCGGGCGGCCGCGCCGCCCGCCTGGTCGGGCGGAACCTCGTCCTGTGCCGCGGCTCGCGCTCGATCCCGCTGATGGCGATCGAGGACCTGCCGTCCTCGTTCGGCGGCGCCGCGCGCCACAACGTGCAGAACGCGCTGTTCGCCGCGGCGATCGCGCACGGCATGGACGTGACGCTCGACGACATCCGCCGCGGGCTGTCGAGCTTCGAGTGCACCGAGGCGATGAATCCGGGCCGCGCCAATCTGTGTCGCACCGACCCGTTCAAGGTGGTGCTCGATTACGCGCACAACCCCGCCGCCTACGAGGCGGTTGGCCGCATGGTCCGGGCGCTCGACGGCGACGGGCGCCGGCTGTGCGTGATCGCACAACGCGAAAATCGAAACGACGCGCAGGTCCGGGAGGTTGCGAAGAAGGTCGCCGAATTCTTCGACGTTTTCGTGTGTCGCGAGAGCGGATTCGAGCCGGGACGGGCGACCGGCGTGCCGGAGAAGCTGCG
>DASWLB010000254.1:0-1916 GCA_036396315.1 Alphaproteobacteria bacterium | reverse complement strand
GTCGACCTCGCCGCCCCAGACGCCGTCGAACCGGGCGATCATGGCTTCGGCGAGGGTCTCGCGCCGCTCGGCGATGTCGGCCAGCACGTCGAGGAACCCCACCTCGTTGTTCGAGCCGCCGTCGGTACGGTTGCGGGCCTTGAGGCCGGCGCGCGCGATCCGCACGACCTCGACCGCGACGTCGCCCACCGTGGCCCCGCGGAACGGCGTGGCGAGCGCCCAGCGCGGCACTTCGGAGCGCAGCATGCGGTGGTCCGCCATCGTCCAGCCCTTGCACAGATCCCACGCCGCATCGAGCGCGGCGCCGTCGTACAGGAGCCCGGCCCACAGCGCCGGCAGGGCGCACAGCCGGCTCCACGGCCCGCCGTCGGCGCCGCGCATCTCGAGGTAGCGCTTGAGCCGCACCTCGGGGAACAGGGTCGTCAGGTGGTCCGACCAGTCGGAGATCGTCGGCGCCTCGCCCGGCAGGGCGGGCAGGCGTCCGTCGAGGAAGTCGCGGAACGACTGGCCGGCGGCGTCGATGTAGCGCCCGTCGCGATAGACGAAGTACATCGGAACGTCGAGCGCGTAATCGGCGTAGCGCTCGAACCCCATTCCGGGCTCGAACACGAAGGGCAGGACGCCGCACCGGTCGGGATCGGTGTCCTCCCACACGTGGCTGCGATAGGACAGGTACCCGGTCTTCCGCCCGTCGACGAAGGGCGAGTTGGCGAACAGCGCCACCGCGATCGGCTGCAGCGCGAGCGCGACGCGGAACTTCTTCACCATGTCGGCTTCGGAAGCGAAGTCGAGGTTCACCTGGACGGTGCAGGTGCGCAGCATCATGTCGAGCCCGAGCGAGCCCTTGGTCGGCATGTAGCGGCGCATGATCTCGTAGCGCCCCTTGGGCATCCACGGGATGTCCTCGCGCCGCCACTTCGGCTGGAAGCCGAGCCCGATCAGCCCGACGCCGATCTCGCCCGCCACCTCCTTCACCTGGGCGAGATGGGTGTGCACCTCATCGCAGGTCTGGTGCAGGCTCTCGAGCGGCGCGCCCGACAGCTCGAACTGGCCGCCCGGCTCGAGGGTGATGTTGCAGTCGTCCTTGATGAGCGCGATCGGCTTGCCGCGTTCCTCGACCGGCTGCCAGCCGAAGCGCGTCAGCCCTTCGAGCAGGGCGCGGATGCCGCGCGGGCCGTCATAGGGCGCCGGGCGCAGGCTCGCCAGGTCGAAGACGAACTTCTCGTGCTCGGTGCCGATCCGCCACTGGGCGGCCGGCTTGCACCCCGACTCGAGATGAGCCACGAGGTCGCGGCGGTCGGCGACCGGCTCGGCGAGCGTGGTCGGGGGGGCGGACATCGACGGGACGGGGACCTTGATTGCCTAGACCGAGACACCTGCGCTGCCGGACGGGGGCGCCCGCCAATCTCCGACCAGCGCCTGCCAGCACGAAAGCGCTGCCAGGGCCGCCGTGTCCGCGCGCAAGGTCCGCGGACCGAGACTGACGGCGGTAACAAATTCCCTTTTCTTGAGGGCGTCAAGCTCGGACCCGGCGAAGCCGCCCTCGGGCCCGGTGAGCACCGCCCAGGGCGCGGCGGGCGCCGCGGCGAAGGGCGCGAGCGCCGCGGCGACCGGCGGCGCTGCGCCGCTTTCGTCGCACAGCATGAGGCGCCGCCCCGCGGGCCAGTCCTCGATCAGCGCGTCGAGCGCGACCGGCGCCGCCACCTCGGGAACGTCGAGCCGATCGCACTGCTCGGCCGCCTCGATGGCGTTGGCGCGCAGGCGCTCGACGTTGACGCGCTCGACCGCGGTGTGGCGCGTCAGCACCGGACGGAGCGCCGAAACGCCGAGCTCCGTCGCCTTAGCGGCGACGAAGTCGATGCGGGCGCGCTTGACCGGCGCGAAGACAAGCCAGAGGTCGGGCGAGGCAAGCTGCG
>DASWLB010000253.1:0-11006 GCA_036396315.1 Alphaproteobacteria bacterium | reverse complement strand
GGAATGCCGAAGCCTCCGTCCGATCGGACACCGCTCTAGACGGCGCCGAGCGGCAGCGCTTCCGCCTCGGCGACGACGCGCACGCGCACCATTTCGCTCCGCCCGCGGATCTCGATGTCGTGGCTCGGATAGGCGGCGAGGTCGACGCCGGCGTGCCGCGCCACGTCCTCCGAGACGACGAGTTGGGCGCGGTATTCCTTGGTGAGCGTCTCGAGCCGGCTCGCCGTGTTGACCGAATCCCCGATCGCGGTGATGTGGACGGCGGTGCCGTACCCCATCTCGCCGATGATCGCGGCGCCGGCATGGATGCCGATCCCCATGCGGAGCGGCGTATCGAGATCGGCCGCGAGCGCCCGGTTCATGTCGGCCAAGTTGCGCGCCATGGCGCGCGCCGCCTCGAGCGCCTGGCGGCAGCCCTGGTCGAGCGGCCGGTCGATGCCGAACAGCGCCATGACGCCGTCGCCGATGAACTTGTCGAGATGGCCGCCCGCCTGCTCGACCGCCGAGCCCATGTTGGCGAAGTAGCGGTTGAGCACGAAGACGACGTCGTAGGGCAGCTTGCGTTCCGAGAAACGGGTGAAGTCGCGCAGATCGGCGAACAGGATGGCGATCTCGCGCTCCTCGCCCTCGAGGCGGGGCGAGCGCGCATTCGCGTGGCCGACCGAGGCGACCTGGGGCGCGATCAGCGGGATGATCTCGAGGTCGGCGATCGGCCGGGTCTGGCAGGCGAGGCGCACGTTGCGCGGCGCGCCGACCCGGTCGAGCACGCGCCGTTCGGCCGGGCTCGGCTCGGGCAGCCGGTCGGAGCCGCGCACGATGCGCACGCGGCAGGTCGAGCAGCGCCCGCGCCCGCCGCACACCGAGGCGTGCGGGATGCCGGCGAGCCGGCTGACCTCGAGGATCGAGCGGCCGTGCGGGAAGGCGACGGTGCGCCCGCCGGGATAGGCGACGCGCACGATGCCGCGCCGCCGTTCCCACACCGAGCGCACGAACCGAGCGAGCAGAACGAAGACGATCGCCATGACGGACGTCACGTAGATGCCGTTCACCAGGCGCTCGAGCCGGGCGACGCCGGCCGGATCGGGCAGGTTGAAGCCGGCGACCGTGGCGCGGAGCCACTCCGGGTCGCGCGCCAGCGCGAGCACCTCGCGCCCGGCGACGACGTAGCCGAGATAGGCGCAGACCGGGACGACGATGGCGAGTGCGTAGAGAACCGGCAAGGCGCGCCGGTACCACGGCTTGAAGCGGAGCCAGAGGTGGAGCCCGATGCAGCCGTGGATCCAGGCGCTCGCGAGCGCCGCGGTCTGGATCACGATGTTCGAACGGTCGGCCCGCCAATGGACCAGCAGCACGTAGGTGTAGCTGTCGTGGATGCCGTATTCCTGATGGGCGGCGCGGGTGCCGACGAAGTGCCCGGCGAGCAGCGGGATGACCGCGAGACCGAGCAGGATGCGCACGGTCTCGCCCGTCGACAGGCGGAAATCGCGGCGGCGATAGAGCGCCCAGAACGCGAGCCCGGCGTGCGCGGCGAGCGATCCGTAGAGCGCGAGGCTGCCTGCCGGGTTGCGCCACAGCGCGAGGAACCAATCGCGTCCGGCCTCCATGGAAGCGAGCGAGACGAGGCCGAGAGAATGGTTAAGGAGGTGCGTCGTCACATAGACGAACAGCACGACGCCCGCGATCGTGCGGAGCCGCGCCGTCACCGGCGCGCTCCCTCACGCGCCGGCGGGGGACGTCGCAAGGAAGCGGGAATGGTGACTGTCTCCGATTTTCTCCGCAGCCTGGGCCTACCCGCGTGAGTCATGGCCGCGCTTGTTGCGCGGCTGTCCGGCTTATGCCGTCCCCCATTGTCATCCCGGCCGAGCCGCGAAGCGGCGAGAGCCGGGACCCAGGAGACGACGTGCGGCTTCCCTGGGTCCCGGGGCTGCGGCGCACCGCTGCGCGCTGCGCCGCGCCCGGGATGACAAGATTTTTTGGGGCTCGATAGAAGTCCGCCGCTCATTCCGATCCATCATTCGTCTGTACCGGGCAGCCGTGCGCTTGTCGCGGTCATCCACGGGCTTCTTGCGACTGTTGTGCTGCACAGCCGTTCGAAGAAAGCCCGTGGATGGCCGGGACTCGCGGCTGCGCCGGTTCGCGTGCCGAAACTGTCCGCTGGACAGTTTCGGCCCAGCGAACCGGCCATGACAGCTTTCTCTTGGCCGGGAAGTAGGCGTCTACCAGGCGCGTGAGCTTTGCGGCGGGCGCCGCCCGGCCCTGTAACTCGCGACCGCGGCCGCGAGTTCCTTGTACTCCTTGCATTCGATGCCGCACACGGTGTTGAGGTGGGCGAGCCGCGCCTCGGCCAGGTCGAGCTTGCCGGTCTCGAGATAGGCCTCGCCAAGATACTCGTTGGCGCCGCGGTGGTTGGGGTCGATCTCGAGCGCGCGGTTGTAGTAGCGCACGGCGAGGTCGTAGTCCTTGATCTGCCGGTGGCTATAGCCGATGTAGTTGAGCGCGTCGGCGTGGCGCGGCTTCTCGCGCAGCACCTTCTCCAACAGGCCGATCGCCGGGCGGTAGCGTTTCGCCTCGATAAGCTGCACCGCCTCGCGGTAGTTGTCGTCGGCGTTCGGCGCGGACAGGCTGTCGGTCCCCATGGCGAAGGCGGGACCGGCGCCGATCGCGGGCGCGAAACCGAACGCGAGCGCGACCATCGCGCAACGAAGGAAACCTGCCGGCATCTCCGTGTACTCCCTGTGCTGCGGCGGCCGCCTCCTGCCGCCCGGAATGAACCGCGGAGTCTATCCGCGCGCCCCCTTGCGGTCGAGAGGGGCGGAGGCGCCGGTCCCTCTTGCGTACACGTCACGCCGCGCGGATTCCGTTGACAGAGCTTCGTCCTCGGCGCGAATCCGGATAGCGAGTAACGCGAAATTGAGCATCCCGAATACGGCCGCGATCTCCCACGCGCCGAACGCGAGCGGCAGAAGGGGGATCTCGAGCGCGACCGCCAGGTAGTTGGGGTGGCGCAGGAACCGATACGGGCCGGCGCGCACCGGCGCCGCGCCGGGCACCACGATAACCCGCGTCGTCCAGCGCCGGCCGAGCGCGGCGATCGCCCAGTAGCGGAGCGGCTGCAGCGCCAGGTAAAGCGCGATCAGTATCCCATCGGGTTCGGCGCCCGCCGGCACGGCGAGCGGCAAGGCGATGAGCCAGGAGGCGTGCAGCGCGACGATCAGGGGATAGTGGCCGGCGCCGTACTCGACGCCGCCGGCCTCGCGCAAGGCGCGCGTGTTGCGGCGGGCGAGGACGAGCTCGGCCGCGCGTTGCAGCGCGACCAGCGCGACCGCGATCATGACATCGCTCACGGGACGGCCATCTCGAGGAAGGTGGCGGTGAAGCCGGGACCGAGCGCGGACAGGAGGTGACGCCCGCGCGCCGGGGCGCCGAGGACTCGGTCGAGCACGAACAGGATCGTCGCCGCCGACATGTTGCCGAAGTCGCGCAGCACCGCACGCGAGTCGGCGAGCCCGCCCGGCGCGAGGCCGAACGCCGCTTCCAAGGCATCGAGCACCTTGGCGCCGCCGGGATGGCAGACATACGTGTCGATGTCGGCGAAGCCGTATCCACTGCGTGCGAGGAACCGTTCCGCCGCGTCGCGGAATTCGGTGCGCGCGAGCGCGGGAATGTCGCGCGAGAAGCGGACGCCGAGCCCGTCGTCTTCCACCAGCCAGCCCATCACGTCGAGCGAGCCGGGCCAGGTGTGCTCGCCCGCGCGGCCGAACGCGGGCCCGTCGCCGTCGGTCGAGACGATGGCCGCTGCGGCGCCGTCGCCGAACAGTGCGGTGGCGACGACGTTGCTCTTGGTCGCATCGGCGCGGCGGAAGGTGAGGCCGCACAGCTCGACGACCAGGAACAGGACGCGGCTGCCGGGTTGCGCGGATGCGAGCGTCGCCGCGCGCGCAAGCCCGGTGACGCCGCCGCCGCAGCCGAGCCCGAAGATCGGCAGCCGAGTCACGTCGGGGCGCAAGCCCAGCCGGTCGATGGCGAGAGCATCGAGGCTGGGCGTCGCGATCCCGGTGGTCGAAACGGCGACGACGGCGTCGATGTCGGACGCATCGAGCCGGGCCTTGGCGAGGCACGCGGTCGCCGCCTCCGCGATCAGGGCGACGGCGTGAACGAGGTATAGGCGGTTCTTCTCCGCCCAACCGTGCGGCCGCTCGTACCAATCGGGCGGCACGCAGGAATAGCGCGTGGCCACGCCCGAATTGCCGTAGACCGGCAGCAATCGTTCGACGGTGCCGCGCCCGCACGCGGGAAACAGGCGCGGCGCGCGGTCGATCACGTCCTGCTGGTCGATCCGGTAGGGTGGCACGGCGGTCGCGAGCGCGACGAGCTTCGGTCGGGGCGTCCGGTCTGCCACGGGTTCGCGCTCCCGGCGCGGGCCTTGGGAACCCGCGCGCTTCGGTCCGGTAAACAGACTATTAAGTGGGATGCGGCTATCCTGACGAACACCGCGCCGGGGCGGTTTGTTCCGTGGCGCTTGCGCGCGGCACGATGCCGCACCATTTTGAAGCTCCGTATTGGCACAGGATCGACCGATGAACGCCGACAACCCGGGCCCGCCCGACCCCGCGGAACACGCGGCCGGTAAGGGCAAGCGGCCCCGCATCGGCATCGGCCGGCACCTCCGCGCCTATTTCCTCGCCGGCGTCCTCGTCACCGCGCCGATCGGCATCACGCTCTACCTCACCTGGGTGTTCGTCCACTGGGTTGACAGCCAGGTCACGCCGCTGATTCCGGCCGCGTACAACCCGGAGACCTATCTGCGGTTCAGCGTGCCCGGGCTCGGCCTTCTGGTCGCGGTCGTCGTGCTGACCGTCATCGGCGCGACGATGGCGGGCCTTCTCGGCCGCTTCGTCGTCGGCATGGGCGAGAACATGGTCGCGCGCATGCCGATCATCCGCAGCATCTATGGCGCGACCAAGCAGATATTCGAGACCGTGCTCGCCAAGCAATCGACCGCGTTCCGCGAGGTCGTGCTGATCGAGTATCCGCGGCGCGACTGCTGGGTCATCGGATTCATCACCGGCAAGACCGTCGGCGAGGTGCAGACGCTGACCGACGAAGAGGTGGTCAACGTATTCGTGCCGACGACGCCCAACCCGACCTCGGGGTTCCTCCTGTTCGTGCCGCGCAAGGACGTGGTCACCTTGTCCATGACGGTGGAGGAGGGGATCAAGATGGTGGTGTCCGGCGGCATCGTCGTCCCGCCCGAACCTGGAGCGGCCGCGAACGGCGCGCTCGCCGCGCGCGCCGCGGCGAGCGGTCTCGCCAAATCGGCCTGAGAGCGGCGGGTTATCCTTTTTTGATCCCGGATCACCCCCGGGCACTTCGTCCCGGGGGGCACCACTCCGTGCTGCACCGCAGACCCGGGATCCACCTCACCCCGACCGCAGGGTCAACACCGCCGCGTCGCGCTCGAACAAATAGAGCAGCGTCCGGAGCGCCTGGCCGCGTTCGCCGGCAAGATCGGGATCGCGCTCGAGTATGAGCTTGGTGTCGTCGGTCGCGGCGGCGAGCAGGTCCTGGTGGTGCGCGAGGTCGGCCAAGCGGAACACCGGCAGTCCGCTCTGGCGCGTGCCCAGCACCTCGCCCGCGCCGCGCAGCCGCAAATCCTCCTCGGCGATGCGGAACCCGTCGTCGGTCTCGCGCATGATCTCGATGCGGGCGCGCGCCGCCTCGCCGAGCGGCGCGGCGTAGAGGAGGAGGCAGGTCGAGGCGCGCTCGCCGCGCCCGATCCGCCCGCGCAGCTGGTGCAGCTGGGCGAGCCCGAACCGCTCGGCATGCTCGATCACCATGACGGTCGCGTCGGGCACGTCCACGCCGACCTCGATCACGGTCGTGGCGACGAGAATGTCGATGTCGCCGGCGGCGAAGCGCACCATCGCCTCGTCCTTGTCGCGCGCCTTGAGCCGTCCGTGGACGAGACCGACGCGGCCCCGGAAACGCTCGCCGAGCATCGCCGCGCGCTCGGTGGCGGCGGCGAGGTCCACAAGTTCGGATTCCTCGACCAGCGGGCAAACCCAATAGATTCGCGCCCCGTCGCGAATGGCGCGCGCGAGGCGTTCCACCACTTCTTCGAGGCGCGAAAGCGGCAGGGCGCGCGTGTCCACCGCTTTGCGGCCGGGCGGCTTGTCGGTGAGGCGGGAGACGTCGAGGTCGCCGTAGGCCGTCATCATCAGGGTGCGCGGGATCGGCGTCGCCGTCATCACCAGCACGTCGGCGGCGCGGCCCTTGGCCGCCAAGGTGAGACGCTGGTGCACGCCGAACCGATGCTGCTCGTCCACCACGGCGAGCGCGAGGTCGCGGAACTCGACCTCTTCCTGGAACAGGGCGTGGGTGCCGATGGCGATCGCGATGTCGCCCGCGGCGAGGGCGGCGAGAGTGCGTTCGCGCGCCTTGCCCTTGTCGCGGCCGGTGAGCAGTGCGACCGCAACGCCCGCCGCCTCGGCGATCGGCTCGATGGTCGCGAAGTGCTGGCGCGCGAGAATCTCGGTCGGCGCCATCAAAGCGGCTTGGCGCCCGGCCTCGACGGCATTGAGCATGGCGAGGAACGCGACGACGGTCTTGCCGCTGCCGACGTCGCCCTGCAAGAGCCGCAGCATGCGTTCGTCCGACGCCGCATCGGCGAGGATCTCGTCGAGCGCGCGCGCCTGCGACGCGGTGAGGCGGAACGGCAGTGCGGCAAGCGCGCGGTTGCGCAAGCGCCCATCGCCCGCGGTGGGCCGGCCGCGCTGGCGCTTCTGGCGGGCGCGCACCAGGGCGAGCGCGAGCTGGTTGGCCAACAGCTCGTCGAAGGCGAGCCGCCGCCGCGCCGTCGTTGCCGGGGCGAGGTCGGATTCGGCAGCGGGGGCGTGCGCAACCTTGAGGCTGTCGCGCCACGACGACCAACCTTCGCGGGCGCGGTAAGCGGCGTCGCACCATTCGGCGAGGTCGGGGGCGCGTTCGAGCGCGGCGGCGACGGCGCGGGCAAGCGGGCGCGCCGTGAGCCCCCCGGTCAACGGATGGACCGGCTCGACCGCTTGCAGTCTGTCGATCTCCTCCGGGCTCGCGATGCGGTCGGGATGCGTCATCTGGCGTAGGCCTTCGTAGAGCTCGACCTTGCCGCTCACGATGCGCGTCGCGCCCGGCGGCAGCTGCTTGTCGAGCCAGTCGCCGTGCACGCGGAAGAACACGAGCTGCATCGTACCGGTCGCGTCCGAGCACATCACCTTGTAGGGCAGGCGCGGATTGCGCGGCGGCACATGGCGGTCGACGGTGACCGTGATGGTGGCGATGCGCCCCTCCGGCGCCTCGGCGATCGTCGGCGCGAAGCTGCGGTCGATCACCCCGGTCGGCAGATGCCAGAGGAGATCCACCACCTTGGGTCCCGCCACCTTCTCGATCAGCTTGCCGATGCGCGGCCCGACGCCCGGGAGCGTCGTCACGGGCGCGAACAGCTTGTTGAGGATCGGCGGGCGCATCTCTCCGGACCGGGGATCGGGGGAGGCTGACAGGCGGATGCGGAGGCTCTATATCCTACCCGGTGCGCGGGCGAAACGCCCGCTTAGGCCTTCCGGACGGCGCGGCGACCGCGCCGGGGGAGGTTGATTCGCGTTCGGATGGCTTGGATGCGATGACGGACGGGCTGGATACGCGGCGCAAGCGGGCGCTGTTCCGAAGCCTGCGGCGCGGCACCAAGGAGAGCGACCTGGTGATCGGCGGCTTCGCGCGGCGCCATCTGGCCGGGCTCAGCGCCGACCAGCTCGGCCGATTCGAGGCGCTGCTCGACTGCCCCGACCCGGACCTGCTGGCCTGGATCGTCGGGGAGCAGCAGGCGCCCGCCGAGCGCGAGTGCGACGTGCTGGCCCTGATGCGGGAGTACGAGCGATCGATACGACGGTCGTGAAGACGCGGGAGCTGCTGGCGCGGCCCGGGCGGGTCACCCTGTCCGGCGTGCCCGAGGGGTACGACGCGCTGGTGCTGGCCGAAATCGCCGCGGGCGGCGCCGAGGTGCTGCACGTCGCGCGCGACGATGCGCGGCTCGCGCGCCTTGCCGACGCGCTCGCCTTCTTCGCGCCGACCCTCGAGGTGCTGCGGTTCCCGGCCTGGGACTGCCTGCCCTACGACCGGGTTTCGCCCAACCCGGCGATCGCGAGCCAGCGCGCGGCGACCCTGTCCCGGCTCGCCGGCGCGCCGCCGGCCGCGGGCGGGGCGGGGCGCATCGTGGTCACCACGGTCAACGCGCTCATCCAGCGCGTGCCGGAGCGTGCCTCCTTCGCCGGCGCCGCGTTCACCGCGCGGAAGGGCGAGGCGCTCGACCGCGAGCTCTTGACCGGGTTCCTCGCCCGCAACGGCTATTCGCGCGCCGAAACGGTGCGCGAGCCGGGCGAGTTCGCGTTGCGCGGCGGCATCGTCGATCTCTACCCGCCCGCTTCGGAGGAGGCGGTCAGGCTCGACCTTTTCGGCGACCACGTCGAGCGTATCCGCGCCTTCGACCCGGCGACGCAGCGCTCGACGCACGACCTCGCGGCGATCGCGCTCGGACCGGTGAGCGAAGTGTTCCTCGACGAAAGTTCCGTCGCCCGGTTCCGCGCCGGCTATCGCGAGCTGTTCGGCGCCGCCGGCGACGATCCGCTTTACGCCGCGATCTCCGAGGGGCGCAAGGCGATCGGGATGGAGCATTGGCTGCCTTTGTTCCACGCGCGGCTCGAGACCCTGTTCGACTACCTGCCCGGCGCGGCGGTGACGCTCGACCACCAGGCGGAAGAGGCGCGCGATGCTCGGCTCGAGACGGTGGCCGACTATTACGACGCGCGTCGCAGCTTCCTCGAGGCGCGGTCGGCAAAGTCGGACGAGTCGGCGGCGCCCTACCGGCCGGTGCCGCCGCACATGCTCTATCTCGACGCGACCGAATGGGACAACCGGCTGGCCGCGCGCGCGGTGGGCGAACTGTCGCCGTTCAGCGCGCCTGTGGCTTCCGAGGGCGAAGCGCGCACCGTCGATCTCGGCGGGCGCCGCATGGAGCCGTTCGCCGCCCCGCCGAGCGGCGCGGCCGAGGCGCCGTCCAACGTGTTCGACGCGGCGCGCGACTTCCTTGCCCGGCAGCGGCGTCCGGGCCGCAGCCTCGCGGTCGCGGCCTACAGCGCAGGCTCGCGCGACCGGCTCGCCAAGCTGCTTGCCGAGCACGGGGTCGCCGGGCTCACGCCGGTCGCCGACTGGGCCGAGGCGGCCGCGTTGCCCGAGGCCGCCGTCGCGCTCGTCGTCCTCGGCATCGAGCGCGGCTTCTCGACGCCCGGCCTCGTCATCGTCGCCGAGCCGGACATCTTGGGCGAGCGCCTGTCGCGCGGCGCGCGGCGGCGGCGGCGCGCGGAGGACGTGATCGCCGATGCGTCCGACCTCGCGCCGGGCGATCTCGTCGTGCACATCGACCACGGCGTTGGCCGCTACGAAGGGCTCGAGACCATCTCGGTCAGCGGCGCGCCGCACGATTGCCTGCGCCTCACCTACGACGGCGGCGACCGGCTGTTCGTGCCGGTCGAGAACATCGAGGTGCTGTCGCGCTATGGTTCGGGCGAGGCGGCGGCCGCGCTCGACAAGCTGGGCGGCCACGCGTGGCAGGCGCGCAAGGCGCGGCTCAAGCGGCGGCTGCGCGACATGGCCGAGGCGTTGATCAAAGTGGCGGCCCTGCGGCTGGTCAAGCCAGCCCCTGCCATCGCCCCGCCCGCCGGGCTGTTCGACGAGTTCTGCGCGCGCTTTCCCTACAACGAGACCGAGGACCAGGTCCAGGCGATCGACGACGTGATGACCGACCTCGGCGCGGGGCGGCCGATGGACCGGCTGATCTGCGGCGACGTCGGGTTCGGCAAGACCGAGGTGGCGCTGCGCGCGGCCTACGCCACCGTGCTCGCGGGCGGGCAGGTCGCGGTCGTGGTGCCGACGACCCTGCTCGCGCGCCAGCATTTCGCGACCTTCACCGAGCGCTTCGCGGGCTTGCGCGTGCGCATCGCCCAGCTGTCGCGGCTGGTCGCCGCGCGCACCGCGGCGGAGGTGAAGGCAGGGCTAGCCGACGGCTCGATCGACATCGTCATCGGCACCCACGCGCTGCTCGGCGCTTCGATCCGGTTCGACAATCTGGCGCTGCTCGTCGTCGACGAGGAGCAGCATTTCGGGGTGAAGCACAAGGAGAAGCTGAAGGAGCTGCGGTCCGACGTGCACGTGCTCACCCTCACCGCGACGCCGATCCCGCGCACTTTGCAGCTCGCGCTGTCCGGCGTGCGCGAGATGAGCATCATCGCGACGCCGCCGGTGGACCGGCTCGCCGTGCGAACCTTCGTCCTGCCCTACGATCCGGTGATCGTGCGCGAGGCGATCATGCGCGAACGCTACCGCGGCGGGCAGGTGTTCTACGTCTGCCCGCGCATCGAAGACCTGCCGGAGGTCACCGAGCGGATCAGGACCCTCGTGCCCGAGGCGAGCCTTGCGGTCGCGCACGGGCGCATGGCGCCGAGCCAGCTCGAGGACGTGATGTCGCGGTTCTACGCGCGCGAGCGCGACATCCTGGTCTCGACCCAGATCATCGAGTCAGGCCTCGACATCCCGACCGTCAACACGATGATCGTGCACCGCGCCGACATGTTCGGCCTCGCCCAGCTCTACCAGCTGCGCGGACGGATCGGGCGCTCGAAGCTGCGCGCCTACGCCTACCTGACCCTGCCGCCGAAGCGCCCGCTGACGGCGGCGGCCGAGCGCAGGCTCGGCGTCTTGCAGACGCTCGACACGCTAGGCGCCGGGTTCACGCTCGCGAGCCACGACTTGGACATCCGCGGCGCGGGGAACCTGTTGGGCGAGGAGCAGTCGGGCCACATCCGCGAGGTCGGCATCGAGCTGTACCAGCACCTCCTCGAAGAGGCGGTGGCGGCGGCCCGCGGCGGCGCGGGCGAGGCGGCGGAAGGCTGGACGCCGCAGATCAATATCGGGATTCCGGT